>CAJNCX010000005.1:0-167397 GCA_905221365.1 bacterium | reverse complement strand
TAGTCCGTACGGGATTCGAACCCGTGTTACCGCCGTGAAAAGGCGGTGTCTTAACCCCTTGACCAACGGACCTTGAGCTTTTCAACTCTTTCTATTATACCTACTTTTCCTACTTTGTCAAGGACTTTTTAAGTGAATTAAATTTTTCTTTTCTTCACTAACTTAACCACTGCTTCTGTTCGTGCAGTGTGGGGAAACATATCGACCGACTGGATATACCTGAGATCATAGACTTTTACTAGTTTAACTAAATCTCGTGCCAAGGTCGAAACATTGCAGGATACATAGACCATTTTTTCTGGGACATAGGTCAGAACGGTATCCAACAACTTATCATCTAAGCCTGTACGAGGAGGGTCTACTATCAGTGCATTCGCTCGGTAGCCTTCACATTAGAACATAAAAAGAGAGGTTGAACCTCTCTAAATTTAGTTTTCTTCACTCATTTTTGATTTTACTTCATCATAAGATAGGGCATGGGATTCCTCTTCTACATTCTCAGGCATTTTTCCTGTCTCGTAAAGAGATTTAATCTGTGTACTATCCAATGTTTCGTATTTCAACAATGCTTCTGCAATCAGTTTGTGAGTTTCACGATTTGATTGAATAATTTCAGCTGCTTTGTTTCGTGCTTCATTTAATAATGAACGTACTTCCTCATCAATCTCATAAGCTGTTTGCTCTGAAATTGATTTTTGAGGACTTTGTGCACCAAACATAGCATGATTTCCTTCGTATTGAACTGGGCCAAGTTTTTCACTCATACCATATTCAGTGACCATTGCACGCGCCATCTGAGTAGCTTGTTCAAAGTCATTTGAAGCTCCTGTAGTTTGGACATTAAAGATAATCTCTTCAGCTACACGACCACCCATCAAACCTGCCAATTGCTCTTTCATATCTTCTTTAGAAAGAAGCATTTGATCTTCTTTAGGAAGTGCAATCATGTATCCGCCTGCACGTCCACGTGGCACGATGGTCACTTTATGAACAACACGAGCATTTGACAAGACTAAACCAACAATTGTATGTCCAGCCTCGTGGTAGGCAACCAATTCACGTTCTCTTTGTGATACTGTTTTATCTTTCTTAGATGGTCCAGCAATCACTCTGTCCTCTGCCTCATCAATATCTGAAGCATCAATGACTGACTTGTTGCGACGGGCAGCAACTAAGGCCGCCTCATTTAGAACATTTTCCAAGTCAGCACCAACAAAACCTGGAGTTTGTTGGGCAACTAATTTCAAATCAACATCTTCTGCTAGAGGTTTATTTTTAGCGTGAACTTTCAAGATTGCTTCACGACCTTTAACATCAGGACGGCCAACTAAGACTTTTCTATCAAAACGTCCTGGACGGAGAAGAGCTGGATCTAGAACATCTGAACGGTTCGTCGCAGCGATAACGATGATCCCTTCATTTCCCTCAAAACCATCCATTTCAATTAAGAGCTGGTTCAGGGTTTGTTCACGTTCATCATTTCCTCCACCGAGACCGATACCACGTTGGCGACCAACAGCATCAATTTC
The DNA here is from genome assembly GCA_905221365.1 of bacterium. Lineage (GTDB taxonomy): Bacteria > Bacillota > Bacilli > Lactobacillales > Streptococcaceae > Streptococcus. The sequence continues at coordinate 165,868 of CAJNCX010000005.1, read as the reverse complement.
ATCGATAAAGATGATGGCTGGTGCTGCTTTTTTTGCATCCTCAAAAAGAGAACGAACACGGCTTGCACCAACTCCGACAAACATTTCTACAAAGTCAGATCCTGAGATGCTAAAGAATGGAACTCCTGCTTCTCCAGCAACCGCCTTAGCAAGCAAAGTCTTACCTGTTCCCGGAGGACCCTCCAAAAGAACACCCGCAGGAATACGCGCACCAAGTTTTGTAAATCGTTTTGGATCTTTTAGGAATTCAACAACTTCGACTAATTCTTGTTTTTCTTCCTCGGCACCTGCAACATCTGAGAATCGTACCTTGATATCTTCTTTGTTAGCAGCTTTGGCCTTGCTACGTCCAAAACTCATTGGATTTCTACTATTATTTCCTCCCATATTTCCCATCATAGAGAATAGGAAGAAGAAGAGAATAGCAAATGGCACAACAGAGACAAGGATATTGATCCACATACCGCTTGAACTCTCATGTTTGACTGTTACCTCAGCCTGGTGTTCAGAAGCAAGCTTTTGCAATTCTGAAACTGTTGAATCCGACGGAAGAATGGTACTTGAGAATCTTTCTACTTTTGTGGCAGTAGGAGTGAAAAATTGAATCCCTGTTTCTTCTTTACTAGTCTTAGGATTTTTATAAACACCAGACACCTCAATGATGCTACCATTTGGCTGATAGGTCAATTCTTTTACATTGTCGGCTGTAATTTCTTTTACCAATTCTGTATAGTTAATTTTTTCACTTTTTCCAGCAGCATTTCCAGAGTAAAAATACTGGAACCCTGTTACAAGGAAGAAGATAATTAACAAGTATAGAAATGGATTTCTAACTAAACCATTATTTTGTTTTTTCATTAAAGATAGATCTTTCTAATTTGAATAAACTTCTTCTTTCAATACTCCAACATAAGGAAGGTTACGATAATTTTCTTTATAGTCCAGACCATAACCTACTACAAACTCATTTGGAATAGTAAAGCAAGTATAATCCGCTTCAATTTCAACAATGCGTCCTTCTGGTTTGTCTAACAAAGTCGCGATTTTAACAGAAGCTGCTTCTCTTGCAATAAACATATCTTTCAAATTCTTCAAAGTTTGACCTGTATCGATGATATCTTCTACAAATAGAATATGTCTTCCCTTGATATCTTGAGTTACGTCTTGCTTGATATTGATCACACCACTACTTGCTGTTCCACCATGGTAACTAGATACCATCATGAAGTCCATCTCAATATGCGTATCAATATGTTTGACCAATTCAGCCATAAAAGGAATCGATCCTTTCAAAATTCCAACAAGAATTGGATTTTTCCCCTCATATTCTTTTGTTAGTTGCGCACCTAGCTTTTTAGTTGCTTCTGTAATTTCATCATGTGAAACGAGGATTTTTTTAATATCGTGTTCTAACATCTTTTTACCTATCTATTTTTTCTATATAAAGTACAGTGTTCATTATATCATTTTTCGTGTTTTTACTCAAATCACTGATAGCAATTCCCAAAATTGAGACAATTTCTCCAAATTGCTCAATAATAGGGGTTGTTTTTCGTTTTTCAATAGGGATTTTCAAATCTATAAATAAACGTCTCAGTTTCTTTCGATGACCATTTAGGATAATAACATCGCCAGGTTTTCGACATCTAATATGTACAGATGTTTCCCGTGAAACCGTTACTTTTTGAACAAAATCCCCTTCAATAGGGATGCCAAAGGAAAATAAATAGCCCATATATCGAACTTGATTTTGATAGTGTAACACAAGTTCATCTTCCTTTTCATCGGCCTGTGGACTGATTTTACAAACTCGAAAATTCTGATACTCTTTTATCAATTCATAACCATTTTTCAATGAGTGACGATACTGGCTTTTCCTTGCTAAAATCTGTCGAACTTCATCAAACTGAGCCTTCGTCAGATTTAAGTCTGGAAATTGATTAAGATAGTTCTGGAGCAAGATTCCTTGAGTTTGTTGAGAGTATGAAAATAGCTCATTCAAATCTTCCACATCAATCTGTTTAGAAAGCTCCGTTATTGTTGCTTGGTAATCTGAAATCTCCCTTCCTAAATCTAAAAGAGCGGATTTAAGACGAGGATTTTCTTTTTCAAGTTCTGGTAAATACCTATTTCGAATACGATTGCGAAAATAGGCATTTTCCTGATTTGTTTGATCTTCAAAATGAACAATTGGTGGAAAATCCTTTTTATGAAAATACAACAAGGGACGAATGATTTCAATTCCATCAACTACTTGACTTTCTTTTATTCCTGTTAAATGACCTAGTCTACTTCCGCGAATCAAGCGCATCAAAATCGTTTCAACCTGATCATCTGCATGGTGGGCAGTAACTAAGGCTGTCGCTCCAACCTCTTTCATGATTTTTCTAAAAAAATTATAGCGAAACTCTCGAGCACGCGCTTCTGAAAAGTCTCCTGAAAAGCTTGTGATATAAATAGGAAGTCCAGCTGCATCAGCTAACTTCCTTAGTTCATTTTCCTCCCAGTCAGACTCACTTCTCTGCTTGTGATTGACATGTGCTAAAATCAACTCAATTCCCAACTCTTTTTGATAAGTGGATAATAGATGAAATAAAAACATCGAATCCAGTCCACCAGACAGAGCCAACACAACTTTAGAATGTTTTTTGAAATACTCTTTTTGGAGAAAATGATTTAAAAAATCCTGCTCCCTCATTTTAGAACCTCATAGACATCCTTGGCTATCTTAGCAATGGTGTCATAATCAGAATTTTTGGTAAAAATGGAAAGAATAAAAGGAGAGTCTGTATAAACAATCGCAGTGTCATGTTTAAACTCGTCAGCATCTCCAATTTTATGAGCTACCTTAACCGAAACACCTTTCGCAATTCGTTGGTTATCAAAATTCGTTTTACCTAGAGACTCTAAAACAAAACCATTCTGATTATAAATAGCTTCCATGACTTTTCCAGCCATTTTTGAAGAAGTCAATTTATCATTCACATCCCAATCTTCACCCATAATGGTGGACATTTTTTCTTTAAAAGCCCCGTCAGATTTATTGGTCACATAGTAACTTAAAATATTATGAGCAACATTGTCAGACTCTTTTGTTATCTTGGTAATTAATTGTTGGATATTGTAGTCTTTGTTGTCTCCTGTTTTAGGTAAACTACCACTACCTTCTGGTTTATAGGACCCAGGGAAACTATTTACTTCTGGGATATACTTAAAGCTACTTTCCAGCGTATACTCCCCTTGATTTATCTTATCTTGAGCATAATACAGGTAGGCCAGCTTCAAGATGCTAGCTGCATAGAGTTTGCTGTCTTCATTCACCCCAGCCTCTCTACCTGTACTCAGTTGTTTAACATAAATAGAGTAATTTTCATTCTGATAGTTGTTTGATAAGACTTCTTGAACCTTCTGGATGCGATTATCTTCTTCTGAGACGAACTCTTTTGATACCCACCCAACTTGATCAATATGAAGAAATTCTTGTCCTTCCGCAAAGAGGGTTCTATCTACTGTTACGCGTTGATAGGGAGAGAGAGATGAAGAAATTTCTTTAGCACCATAAGGACTGTTATAGATAACAAACCCCGGTTCCAACCATACTTGCCTATTTTGAGTTTGAACTTGACTTTGATCATAGACTAAGCGCTTATCTGCAAGGATAAACTGATGATTATCTAATTTAAAAACAGGAATACCTTGTCTATTCAAACGCCATTCTACAATTTTAAAGGTGGTTTCAGAAGTCAATTTTCCAGACTCCTTTACAAGATCTTCATTAGCATAGACAGCTGTTTCTCCATAAACCATTGGCGATTCAAGGGGTTCTTTATAGTAGAATCCATGATCAGACTCAGTTAGATAATAAATTTCTTGTGAAGAGTAAGGGAGCTGTTTTTCTGTGCTAACTACTCTTGAAGTTATGATAAAAACAGATAGTAGTGATAACACTACTAAGAACTTACGCATTCTTCTCTTCCCTTTCTTCTTGTAATCGTAACAAATGGTTTTTAGCTGCCAATTCCTCTAATTTTTCATCTGATAAACTTAAAAATTGCTCAACAACTTCTAATAAATTTTCCATGACATTACCTCGGAAGCAAATCAGGAATGGTGTAAATTGCTTCTCGTTTCTTTGAGTAATAGTACTTGGCGCGTGCATATTTTGCTACATAGTCTTCATCTTTCAACTTCGCAGCAAAAGCAGATTCCTTATCCTTTTCATCACTGAGAGTTTGATATTGTTCTTTCAACTCTGTCAATTGCTGACGACGTTGCAGTAACTGATTATAACTTTGGGCCAGATTATAGGTCGGTAAAATAAACAATAAAATCATCAAAATCAAAACCCAACCCATGAAACGATTTCGTTTTTGTCTCTCTTTCATCAGGTAACGACGACGTTGGTGTTCATTTTGAATAAAAGGATTGTTCATCTGTACAATATTTTTAGACATTTTCTTCTACCCGTGTTTCACTGATAATTTCATACATGCCTGCTGCATCTTCTTTTTTTGTACTATCTTTCATCTCTAGTACTTTAACAAGCAACAACTTATTTCCAAAACGAATTTCAACTTGGTCATCAACTTTTAAATCCGTTGAACTTTTGGCCAAGATTCCATTTACCTTGATTCTACCTTTATCTGCTACTTCCTTTGCGACTGTACGGCGCTTAATAATTCGTGATACTTTTAAATATTTGTCTAATCTCATTTTTATTACCTCAAATTATTATTGTACCATTTTTATCCTTTTTATAGAAGAAAAACGTCAAAGAGAATTAGCTTCCTTTGATTCTTTTATCTCTAATAAACTTTCTCCAAAAATCAGCAGACCTTCTAAAATTTCATAATCTTTCTTGTTTCGGACATCGAATATGACTTCCATTAATCCTCTATTCTCCGCTATAGCTGCCTTTAAGTTCGTTGCAGATAAGGCTTTAAAATAATCTTGAGCCAAGAACAGTCGTTGAGTGACTTTTTCAAATTGAACTGTAATATTATTTTCTTTTCTTTCCACACGTTCTACAAAGACCTTATCCAAGTATGATTTGACCAAACCAATCTCTAAAAGATAGGCCACTACGTCTGGATATTCTCCAAAGCGGTCCATCAATTCTTCTTGTAATTCTTCATAGTTGACACGGTTGTCAATTTGACGAATTTTCTTGTAAATCTCAATTTTATGTCGTTGATCAGAAATATAAGTGTCAGGAAGATAGGCATCGATTTGTAAAATCAACTCAGCATTTCCTTTGGTTCTTGTGTTCCCATTTCCATTACGTTTAGCGATAGCTTCCTCTAGTAACTGCGAATACAATTCAAAACCAACAGAATCAATGAAACCAGACTGGGATTTTCCTAGGAGATTTCCTGCTCCACGAATCGAAAGATCTCGCATCGCAATCTTAAATCCAGATCCCAATTCTGTAAATCCCTTAATCGCTTCTAATCTCTTTTCAGAGACTTCACTGATTGATTTTTCTGGACGATACATGAGATAGGCATAAGCAATTCGATTACTACGACCGACTCTTCCTCTTAATTGATACAAGGTTGACAAGCCCATATGGTCTGCATTTTCAATAAATAAGGTATTGGCGTTCGGAATGTCAACTCCTGTTTCAATAATAGTAGTTGTCACCAAAATATCATATTGTCCTTCAATAAAGTCCAATAAAGTGTTTTCCAACTGAATTTCACTCATTTGTCCATGAACATACCCAATCGAAGCCTCTGGAATCAACTCCTGTAATTCTGAAACCTTCTGGTCAATCGTGTCAACTTTATTGTAAAGATAGTAAACTTGACCTCCACGCTCCATTTCACGCAAAACAGCATCACGAATCACACTATCATTCTTTTCCAAAACATAGGTTTGAATAGGATAGCGATTGGTTGGAGGAGTTTCAATAACAGACAAATCTCGGATTCCCAGCATAGACATATGAAGGGTACGAGGGATTGGTGTTGCTGTCAAGGTTAGAACATCTACTTGTTTTTTTAGTTCTTTCAAAGTTTCCTTATGCTTAACACCAAATCGCTGTTCCTCATCAATAATCATCAATCCCAAATCTGAAAACACAACATCTTTTGACAAAACACGATGCGTTCCAATCAAAATATCAACTTGACCATTTTTAAGTTTTTCAAGTGTATCTGCCTGCTCTTTTTTACTTCTAAAGCGACTCAACACATCAATATTAACAGCAAAATTTTGGAATCGTTCCTTAAAATTCGTATAGTGCTGTTGCGCTAAAACCGTCGTTGGAACTAGAACGACCACCTGTTTGTGATCATTGACAGCCTTAAATGCTGCACGCATTGCAACTTCAGTCTTTCCAAAACCAACATCCCCAACTAAAAGTCGATCCATGGGATGAGAATCCTGCATATCTCTTTTGATTTCCTCAATACTACGAAGTTGATCATCCGTTTCAACATAAGGGAAGGCATCATCAAAAGCATGTTGATCTTCATCATCAGCTGAGAAAGCAAAACCCTTCAACTGACTACGTTCAGAATAGAGTTTAATTAAATCGTCAGCTATATCCTCTACCTGGTTCTTAACTTTTTGCTTGGCCTTTTTAAAATGCCCGTCATTTAATTTATTAAGTTTTGGCGCTTTACCATCACTTGAAACATATTTGGACAGTAACTGAATCTGCTCTACTGGGATGGAGATTTGGTCACCATTTTGATACTGTACACTGACATAATCACGGTGGATTCCTTTGATTTCAATTGTTTCGATTCCTAGATATTGACCAATTCCATGGATATGGTGAACAACATAGTCCCCTTTTTCAAGTTCATTATAATCTTTTAATCGCTCTGCATTTGAAGCATGTTGTCTTCTAAAACGACGTTTTAATTTCTTTTGAAAAATCTCATGTTCAGTAATCAAGAGAATTTTTTCATCTACAAAATGAAAACCATGTCTGAGATTACCCTCAATTAAGTTTACAGATTCTTTACAGATACTTGACTTATCTCTGGAATCCAATTTGATCTGATATTCCTCTAAAACATCCTCCAATGTTTTACTTCCCATTGAATTGCTAGACTGCAAAACAATGGTGTAGTCCATTTTTTTGTATCGCTCAATTTCTTCTTTTAAAAATGAAAATTGATTGAAAAACTCTTGCATGGGATATTGATTAAATTGATAAATGTGATCAAACTTAAGGTTTCCTAAGCCCTTTTGCAGATTGGAGAAAAAGGTAACTGGACTTTGTTTTTTATAGGTTTGCTCTGTATCTGCAAAATACTGCATCCCAGAAAATGATTTACCATTCTGTAAATCTTCTGTAAAGTATTGTACTAATTCTCTTTCAAAGGATTCATACTGATTCATCAATTTTTGATAGTCATCAAAGAATACTGGTGTATCTTTTTCAATATAATCAAATACAGTCCATGTTTTATCATAACATAAGGACAAAAACTTTCGACTATCTGAATGTACTTGTTTTTGATGAAAACTTGACAAAATTTCTTCTAAATAGGATTTCAAAATCGGCGATTGAGTCTTCGAAATTTGCTTTTCTAAAGCTGACTGACCTCGTTGATAATCCTTTTCTCTCAAAAGCATATCACTAGCTGGAAAGATGGCAAGTTCTGTTTGATTTTCCTTCGATAATTGTGTCTCGACTTCAAAAGTACGAATGCCATCAACTTCATCACCAAAAAACTCGATTCGGAAAGGTTCTAACTGAGACATTTCAAAAATATCTAAAATATCTCCTCGAATACTAAACTCCCCTTGAGTCTGTACTTGAGTAACTTTTCGATAACCGATTTCCTTTAATTTGTGAAGAAGGTCATGTTGGTCATATTCTTTACCGACTGCAATCCTTATAATACTTTCTTTAAATCCAGTTGGAGAAGGTAAAATCAATCGACTTGCTGCGATATTACAAACTAAAATCCCTTTCTTAGATGAATCAGTTAAAAAACGCAAGGCTTCAACTCGCGAAATGATTTTTTCTTGTGAAGACATCAAAAACTCTACCATAGGAGAGTCATCTACCAAAAATGGATAGACAAATTCCTCTCCTAAGAGAGAAAGAAGATCACTGATAATTCGTTCTGCTTCTCCATAAGTCGATGTCAGTAGCACAATCTTTTTTTCTTTTTTTAAACTACTTGCAATTGCAAGAGCCTTGGTAGAAGTTGACAGTCCTAGTATTAGTTGTCTTTTCTTATCTGTCAGATTTTGATGCCATTTTTTTATCTGGTCATTTTCTGAGAATAAATCTAATAAAGTCACCATTTAGCCGTTATACCTCTGCATTGTTTTCTCAAAATTTTTCTCTTGTAAATAATAATTTACAGCATCGTCAACCTTGTCAATTGACTGTAAAATACCTACATAGTCATCTTGATCAAACTTACTTAAAACATGGTGAACAACTGACATGCCTTTTTTGGGTCTTCCAATTCCTATTTTAACACGGTTAAATACTTGGGTTCCAATATGTTGAATAATAGACTTGATACCATTATGGCCACCTGCTGAGCCCTTTGCTCTTAAACGAATTTTCCCAACTTCCATGTCAAGGTCATCGTAAATAACGAGTAAATCTTCAATATCCAAACCATAGTAAGTCAATAGAGCATGAACTGCTTTTCCACTTTCATTCATAAATGTTGTTGGTTTGACAAGATAAATTTTTTCGCCATTGAGGAAAAAAGAGGCTAGGTCAGCTTGAAATATCTTGTCGTGTGTAAAGGTGACGTTTTGTTTTTTAGCTAGTTGGTCAATCAACATAAAGCCAACATTGTGCTTGGTTTCAAAATATTTATCCCCTGGATTTCCTAATCCAACAAGTAATTTAGTCATTTATTTTCCTTTCAAAAGCCAAAAGGGTTGGAATTTTTTTCCAACCTAATTGACACTATTTGTTAAATATCTTTAGACATTAAAGCGGAATTCCATGATATCGCCATCTTGAACGATATATTCTTTTCCTTCTTCACGCAAGCGCCCAGCTTCTTTTACAGCCTTTTCAGATCCATATTTCACTAGATCCTCATATGACATAGTTACTGCACGAATAAAACCTTTTTCAAAATCTGAATGGATAATACCAGCTGCTTGAGGAGCTTTCATACCACGCTTAAAGGTCCAAGCACGGACTTCTTTTTCACCAGCTGTAAAGTAAGTTCCAAGTCCAAGCAAGTGGTAAGCAGCTCGAGTCAATTTATCAACGCCTGATTCTGTCAAGCCAAGTGCTTCAAGAAACTCTTGCTTATCTTCATCATCTAACTCGGAAATTTCTTCCTCAGCACGCGCAGAAATAACTACTACTTCAGCATTTTCTGTCGCTGCAAATTCTCGAATTTTTTTAACATAGTCGATAGAATCTGGATCTGAAACCACATCCTCATCCACATTAGCAACATAAAGAACTGGTTTAGTGGTCAAAAGGAAGAGTCCTTTGACTACTTTTTGTTCCTCATCTGTGAATTCAATGGTACGTGCTGATTTTCCATCTTCAAGGACTGGTTTAATTTTTTGAAGGACGTTAAACTCTGCCACAGATTCCTTATCTTTTTGCGTACGTGCCATCTTTTCTACACGCGCATAGCGTTTATTTACTGACTCTAGGTCAGCAAGAATCAACTCCAAGTTAATGGTATCAATATCTGCAAGTGGATCCACAAAGGCGTCTTCACGTCCTTGCTCACGCATAACATTTTCATCATCAAATGCACGAACAACATGAACAATCGCATCTACTTCACGGATGTTAGCCAAGAATTTATTTCCTAGCCCTTCTCCTTTTGATGCTCCTTTTACAATCCCTGCAATATCTGTAAATTCAAAGGTTGTCGGGACTGTCTTTTTAGGTGTGATCATTTCCGTTAGTTTTTGTAGGCGTTCATCTGGAACTTCCACCATCCCAACGTTTGGATCAATAGTCGCAAATGGGTAGTTTGCCGCCTCTGCTCCTGCTTTTGTAATTGCATTAAAAAGGGTTGATTTACCAACGTTTGGCAAACCAACGATGCCTGCTGTTAAAGCCATATTTTCTCATTCTCCGTTCTCATTTCAATCCCTAACATTATAACACAAAAAGGGAAAACTTGCTAACCCTCTAAGCTAAGGGTTCTTAGTCAATAATCTTATTCATTTTTCGTTCAAAATCATAGCGACTCATCATGACAAGGTGGTCGCAATTGCTACATTTGATTTTGATATCTGCCCCTACACGTGTAATTTCCCAACGATTAGCTTTTTTTCCTGTTGATTTAATGGTGCAAGCATGAGGCTTTTTCATCTCAACAAAATTTCCAACTTGATACATACTACTCTCCTTTTCTTTTTCGATTATATCATAAAAGAGGCGAGCCAGGCTCAACCTCTTTCACTTAATTTGTACGAACTGGTGTGATGAGCTGCATGAAATCTTCGTCAGTATCTGCTGGCACAAGAGTAAATGGACGAACAGCTGAGATAAAGCTAATGGCCACTTTTTCACTATTTAAAGCCTTGAGGGAATCAATCAAGTAAGTTGGGTTGAAACTAATAGTTAAATCATCACCAGTCACCTGCTCCGTATCGATTTCTTCGTTTACTTTACCAACTTCTGGAGAGTGAACATGGGCACTAACAACTCCACCTTTAATTTCAAGCTTCACAGTACCATTTTGAGTCGCACTTGATAAGAGGCGAGCACGCTCCATTGACTGGCGTAAATTTACCACATCAAAAGTAATTGTAGTGTGAAAGTCTGTTGGAATCAAACGATCTGTATCAGGATAGTTTCCTTCTAGTAGACGAGTGTAGAAGCTAATATTTTCGCTTCTAAAGAGGATTTGATTATTGGCAAAGAAAATCTCCACTGTTTCGATATCATCTGTAAATACAGCTGAAAATTCGCGTAGAGAACGACTAGGAATCACCACATCGAAATCATCTCCATTTTTTTCAAGAGTCAATTTTTTCTGGCTAAGGCGATGAGAGTCTGTTGCAACTGTTTTTAGTTCCTTGTGTTGGCTCAATACAAAATGAACACCTGTTAAGATGGGACGACTTTCTTGCGTACTTGCAGCAAAAGCTGTTTCATTGATAATTTTCTTGAGCAATTTTGTTTCAAGAACCAAAGGTGTGCTTGCTGAAATTTCTTGAATACGAGGATATTGTTCGCTATCTTTTCCTTTTAGGGTAATTTCTGATTTACCACTTGTTAAAACAATTTGTTTTTGTTCAATCTCTTTGAAATCAAGCGTTACATCTGGAAGACTAGATACAACATTGATAAAGAAAGAAGCTTCAAGAAGAATCGAACCTAAGGAAGTAATCAAAAGACCTGCATCTTCATTCTTTTGAGAAATGAAATTTTCAATGGAAATTTGACCATTTGATCCAATTAAAGTAATGCCTTCATTGGTAACATCAATTTTGATGGTTGATAAAATTGGAATAGCATTTTTGGAGCTAATTGCTCGTTTTGTGGTATTTAAGGCTTGTAGAAATAAATTTTTATTAATTGAAAAATGAATCATGGATTCTCCTTTATTTATTTTTAGTATTAGAAGGATAATAGAAATAATAGAGTGTGTGAATTCTGTGGAAAACTGATTTCTATTTAGTAAATTCAAGCTTCCTAGCTTGTTTAAAAAATGTGGATAAAAAAGATAGAAAAGGAAAAGTTATCCACAAACTATTTAATTTTCTTTTTGATTGCTTCGATTTCTAAGCGTAAATTATCGTCTTCGTCAATCAAGGATTTAATTTTAGCATGGGCATGAATAACGGTGGTATGATCCTTTCCTCCGAATTCTTTTCCGATTTTTGGAAGACTATTATCTGTCAGTTCTCTAGCTAGATACATGGCCACTTGACGCGCCAAAACGATATTTTGAACTCGTCTCGTCCCCTTCATTTCTTTGACACTCACTCCATAAAAATTACCAACTTCAGTTTGGATTTTGTCAATTGGAATGACTAGCAGTTGGCTAACATCTTGTTTGCGAGCTCTGATAGCTTCAGCAGCGATATCAATAGTGATGTCTTTAATCTTCTTTACTCTGGCAATTAAAGTGATATCGTTGATTGCTCCTTCAAGTTCTCGAACATTTGAATCGAATTGACCAGCCAGATATTCTAGGGTATCACTCTGGAAATGGTAGTTTAAATGTTCCGTTTTACTTTGAAGAATGGCGATACGTGTCTCAAAGTCAGGAGGGGTGATATTTTGAGTCAATCCCCAGCTAAAGCGCGTGACAAGCCTTTCCTCAAGGCCCTCTAAGTGTTTAGGACTTCGGTCACTAGTCAGAACGATTTGTTTTTGATTGCTATGAAGAGCGTTGAAAGTATTGAAAAACTCTTCTTGAGTTGCAACCTTTTTGCCACTGAGAGATTGGATATCATCAATTAGTAAGAGATCAAGGCTTCGGTAAGTTTTTTTAAATTTTTCCATTTCCCCGAGCCTCAGATGCTCAAGAAAGTCGTTGATAAAACTTTCAGCAGGAATATACTTAACCCGAGCTTCAGGAATATTTTTTAGAATTTCATTTCCGATAGCATTCAGTAAGTGGGTTTTCCCTAGTCCAGGACCACCATAAATGAAAAGGGGATTATAAGTCAAGGCGAGGTCTTCGGAAACAGCCAGAGCAGCAGACTTAGCCCAGATATTCCCATCTCCTTGAATAAAGTTATCAAAGGTATATTTTTCCTTCAATCCTGTTTCAGAATATGGAATAGCAAGATTGGCCTGTGAAGCAACATAATGATTGCTATTTTCAGAATCCATGACATAGGTTGAAGATTCTTCCTCAGGCTTTGTTAAGACAAATTGAGTTTTTATTTCAGTATCATAAACTTCAAAACCAGCAGCCACAATGATATCTTTGAGTTGTTTTTTCCAAACCATTTCCATTTCAGGTCTAGGTAAAAAGATAGTAGCTACATTTCCCTCCACTTTTATGAGTTCAGCAGGTGTGGCGTAGAAATCGTACATAGAACGTGTCAATCTTTCTTGAGCTAATTCCAAGATTTGATTCCAAAATTGTTTTTCTTTCACCGATTATCCCCTCCTTTGCTATATTTGATGTAAAAAGGTTTACTGTTAGACTTATTTTACCATAGATGCTAGCATTTTTCCACAATCTGTGGAAAAGAATCCACAATGTTTGCATCTTTTATCCACAGGTTGGGGATAAGTGAGGGATTCCCTTGAATTCTTTGCTTTTTTGCTATAAAAAATAGTGGATAAATTTGTGGGTTGAAAAAATAAAAGAACAGCCTTATTTCAGGCTGTTGATAATTCTGTCATATTCTTCTTGGCTTGAAAAAGAAATAATAACCTTTCCAGTATCTTTTTTAGAAAGTTTAATTTCTACATTTAATCCAAGTAGTTTTTTTAATTTATCTTCCTCATCTTTGATGAAAGAATCACTTTTTTTCTGCTTCTTTTGTTTTTTCTCTGTCAGCAGTGTTTCTAACTTTCTCACAGAGATGTCTTCATTTTTGATTAGTTGGAAGAAATATTCTTGCTGCTCTTTATCCAAACCAACTAGTGAACGTGCATGTGCTTGAGAAAGTCTTCCATTTTCGACTTCCGATAAGATATACTCTGGTAGGGAAAGTAAACGAATAAAATTAGTGATATAAGGACGAGATTTCCCCATTTTATCGGCTATCTCAGTGTGAGTAAACCCTTTCTCTACTAAAGATTCATAGGCGCGTGCTTCTTCAACTGGATTCAAGTTTTCTCTCTGTAAATTCTCAATGATAGACTGAATCATCATTTCCTGATCTGAGAGGTGTTTTACAACTGCTGGAATAGAGGTCAGACCAGCCAAGAGAGAAGCTCGATATCGTCTTTCTCCTGCAAGGATTTCATAACCAATTACAGGAGATTGACGAACGATGATGGGTTGGATGACCCCATTTTCTTTGATAGACTGAGCTAATTCTTTTAATTTTTCTACATCAAATTCTTTCCGAGGTTGGTAAGGATTTTTTTGTATGTCCGAGATAGAAATCATTTCAAATTTTTCCATGATTCTACACTAACATATCTTTTATTATATGTAAAGTTTTCTTTACACTGATGTCAATTAAGATTCTAAATCACTTGTACTTTTATCTAGTTTAACAGTTGTAGTCTCCTCTTTCCCATTTCGATAGTAGGTGATTTTAATGGTGTCTCCGATAGAATGGTTGTAAAGAGCACTCTGTAAATCTGTTGACGAAGAAATCTCCTTGTCGTCAACTTTGGTAATAACGTCATATTTTTCAAGGTGACCAGATGCAGGCATATTACTTTGAACAGATTTTACCACTACACCAGAAGTTACGCTACTTGGAATATTGAGTTTTCTAAGATCATTAGCTCCGATATTAGCCAAATTAACCATTTGAATTCCAAGAGCAGGGCGAGTCACTTTACCGTCACTTTCAAGCTGTTTAATAATATTTTGAGCATCATTTGATGGGATTGCAAAACCAAGACCTTCGACAGAGGTTCCACCATTACTTGCAATTTTACTTGATGTAATTCCGATAACTTGGCCTTGAATGTTTATAAGTGGACCACCAGAGTTACCAGGGTTAATGGCAGTATCTGTCTGAATAGCTTTTGTAGAAATGGCTTGACCATCTTGAGATTTTAGAGAGACATTTCGATTGAGACTTGAAATGATTCCTTGGGTAACTGTATTGGCATATTCTGAGCCCAGAGGACTACCAATTGCAATTGCTGTTTCCCCGACATTTAGCTTGTTAGAGTCCCCGAACTCCGCTACGGTTGTGACTTTTTCTGAAGAAATTTTTACGACAGCAATATCAGAGAACGTATCAGAACCGACAATTTCACCAGGAACTTTTGTACCGTCTGCTAAACGGATATCAACTTTTGAAGCTCCTTTAATAACGTGGGTATTTGTCACAAGATAGGCATCTTTCCCATTCTTTTTGTAAATAACACCAGAACCTTCACTTGCTACCTGTTGAGAGTCAGTATCCGTATCTGTTTCGTCATTTCCAAAAACACTATTTTGCCGATTTGCTGAATAAGTGATGACCGATACAACGGCATCTTTTACCTTGTTAACGGCCTGAGTTGTTGCATTTTCATTTTTGTAGGAAGTCTGAGTAACAGTGTTTGTAGTGTTATTTGTGGCTTGACTTACTTGTTTTTGATAAAGTTGCAGTGTCACAAAACTTCCTAGGGCACCACTCAAAAATCCTATCAGAATGATGATAAGAAAGGTAACTCCTTTTTTGTAAAATTTTTGTAAGTGTTTCATAAACGCCTCCGTTTGTTTTTTATTTGATTAAAGTATAAATCTATTAACTTAATTCAAGCTTAAAGGTAGAAGTTTTACACAAGTTGTGGATAACCCGCTTTTTTTCTGTGAATTTGCTAGTTTTACTAGATAATTCTTTGTGAATAAGATGTGAAATAAAGTGTGGATATGATAGAATAGAAGAATGAAAATAAAAATTGTAACAGTTGGAAAACTGAAGGAAAAATACCTTAAAGATGGCATTGCTGAATATACCAAACGAATTTCTCGTTTTGCTACTGTAGAAATTATTGAATTAGCTGATGAAAAAACTCCAGATAAGGCAAGTGAGTCAGAAAATCATAAAATATTAGAAATAGAGGGAAATCGAATTCTTTCTAAAGTTGGAGAAAGAGATTTTGTTGTTGTGTTGGCAATTGAAGGAAAAACTCTCTCTTCAGAAGAATTCAGTAAACAGCTGGAACAGGCTTCTATAAAGGGATTTTCTACCCTTACATTTATTATTGGTGGAAGTCTGGGACTATCCCCTGCTGCGAAGCATCGAGCGAATCTTTCTGTTAGTTTTGGACGTTTGACCTTGCCACATCAGTTAATGAGATTAGTTCTTGTTGAACAAATTTATCGTGCTTTTACCATTCAGCAGGGATCCCCTTATCATAAATAGAAGATTGACTTACCTCTTATTTTTTGATAGAATGGTCATGTTAGGTCTCATAGCTCAGCTGGATAGAGCATTCGCCTTCTAAGCGAACGGTCGCAGGTTCGAATCCTGCTGGGATCAGTACATTAGAGAAAAAGCTGGGATTACTCCCAGCTTTTTTCTTAAAAAAGTGCGTTTCAGGTGCAAAACAGTGCAGTTGAGAAGAAATTTTTCTTAAATAATCTTCATTTTGTATAATAAATTTGTAAGTTAATTTACAAGAAAAACAATACAGGAGATTTTATTATGAAAAACACAGTTAAATTGGAACAGTTCAAAAAGCTTACAGAGAAAGAATTGCAGGAGATTCAAGGTGGAGAAATTAGAAAGGAAAATAATTTTTTATTTTATTTTTTTAAAAGAAAGTAAAGGGAGAAAAGAATGGATTTTTTCGCAATAATAAGCGTTATATTACATATTTTTATTACTAGTAAAAGTTATAATTTGATTTGTAACACAACTAGAAAAGAACAATACTTCTTTATTTTTTATACAGTAATAGTAGAATTTGTAGTTGAATTTTTCTTCTATTCTATATATTTAAGTGGACTAGGGATTGAAAAATTTTTATATCCATTTATTTTATACGCTTATTTTATATGGTTTAAAAAGTTTGATAAGTATAGGGGAGTATTCCTAAGTTTCCTACTTTCTCTCTTATATCACAGTACTCATACTTTTATAGCTGTAACGCTATCCTCGATAACAGGTGATGAGCTTGCATTACACTATGAAAGTATATTCTTTCTAGTAGTATTGTTGTTGACTTATTTTGTTATTTTAAAAACAATTCGTTATTTCCATTTGGAGTTTAAATATTTTGACAAAGAATATCTCTATTCTTTTTTGAAAAAAGTGCTATATGCATTTATCTTCTTGCATATCGTCTCTTTTATTTCAGATATCGTGAGTACTATTTCTCATTTAAATAGTTTTGGAAGTATTTTATCAACCATTGTTTTTATTTGCTTGTTATTGATTTTCTTTGCAATGAATTCTTATAAGGTTCAAATTGAAAAAGAGATTGCCCTAAAGCAGAAGAAATTTGAACAAAAGCATTTACAGACTTATACTGATGAAATTGTCAAGTTGTATAATGAAATTCGAGGTTTTCGTCATGACTATGCAGGTATGCTTGTCAGCATGCAAATGGCAATTGACAGTGAAGATTTACAGGAAATTGACAGAGTTTACAATGAAGTATTAGTAAAAGCGAATCAAAAACTGCGTTCAGAAAAATATACTTACTTTGATTTGAACAATTTAGAAGATTCAGCTTTACGTAGTTTGATTGCTCAATCCATTGTTTATGCACGAAATAATGATGTAGAGTTTACATTGGAAGTAAAGGATGTTATTACTAGATTGTCAATGGATTTACTTGATCTTGTTCGCATCATGAGTATTCTCTTAAACAATGCTGTTGAAGGAGCCGCGGATAGTTACTTGAAACAAATGGAAGTTGCAGTCATTAAAATGGATTTTGAGACAGTTATAGTCATCCAGAATTCATGTAAAATCACTATGACGCCTTCAGAGGACTTATTTGCCTTAGGTTTCTCTACCAAGGGAAGAAATAGAGGTTTAGGGCTTAATAATGTCAAAGAGATTCTAGATAAATATGACAACATTATGTTAGAAACAGAGATGGAAGACAACACATTTAGACAAATTATTAGATTTAAGAGGGAATTCGAATGAAAGTATTAATTTTAGAAGATGTTATTGAGCATCAAGTGAGACTAGAGAGAATATTGAATGAAATCTCGGAGGAATCAAATATTCCTATTTCTTACAAGACAACAGGAAAAGTTCGTGAGTTTAAGGAATATATCGAAAATGATGAAGTAAACCAGCTTTATTTCCTAGATATCGATATTCACGGAATTGAGAAAAAGGGCTTTGAAGTGGCACAGTTTATCCGCCATCATAATCCTTATGCTATTATTGTCTTTATTACCAGTCGATCTGAATTTGCTACCTTAACTTACAAATACCAGGTATCAGCTCTAGATTTTGTAGATAAAGATATCAATGATGAATTGTTCAAAAAACGTATCGAGCAGAGTATTTTTTACACTAAGAGCATGCTGCTTGAAAACGAAGATGTTGTAGACTATTTTGATTACAACTATAAGGGAAATGATTTGAAAATCCCTTACCATGATATTTTGTATATCGAAACAACAGGTGTTTCTCATAAGTTGCGGATTATTGGTAAGAATTTTGCCAAAGAGTTCTATGGAACCATGACAGATATTCAGGAAAAGGACAAACATACCCAGCGCTTTTATTCTCCTCATAAATCTTTCCTAATCAATATTGGAAATGTTAGAGAAATTGATCGAAAGAATCTAGAAGTTGTCTTTTATGAAGATCATCGCTGCCCCATCACTCGTTTGAAAGTTCGTAAACTGAAAGATATTCTAGAGAAAAAAACTAAAAAGTAATTGACAATTAGTAAGAAATTGATATAATGGTTATATCTGCTACAGATAGATGGTCCGTTGGTCAAGGGGTTAAGACACCGCCTTTTCACGGCGGTAACACGGGTTCGAATCCCGTACGGACTATTTTATCCGCCATAGCTCAGTTGGTAGTAGCGCATGACTGTTAATCATGATGTCGTAGGTTCGAGTCCTACTGGCGGAGTCAGATAAAAAGAACACCACTCGGTGCTCGGTGTTCTTTTTCTTTTAGTTAGCATCACCTAACATTTTCATAAGGAAGTCTGTCATTTCTTGCGGGCTTTCTTTTTTTCCATGAGCAATCCAAGTCTGGCAAACACCAAATAGGGCATTTGTTAGATAAATGCTGCTGTATTCGAGTTCAATTGGATTGAGTTGTAGTTTCATAAAGCGCTTCTGAAGGTCTGTGCTAAGCATAATGTGAAGCTTATTTCTCAAGAAATTTTGGATCTCTTTTGTACCATTTTCAGATAAGAGTGCAGCCAAGAGTGGCTCAGACTCTAAATATTCAAATACTTCTAAAATGGCATCTCTTTTATGATGAGCATGTTTTTGGAAAATATACTCAAAGGTATGAAAGAGCTTACTTTGGTAATGCTCAATCATATCATACTTATCCTTGTAGTGAGTGTAAAAGCTGGAACGACTGATTCCGGCTTTTTCTGCTAACTTGACAGTAGAAATTTGATCAAAGGGCTGGTCCATCAATAGTTGAACCATGGCATTTTCGATAATTCTTTTTGTTTTTAAACGTTTGTTACTTTCTTTCATAATTCCTCCTTGTAAACAAAAATAGACTATGTGTCTAAAAAAATATTTTTTACCTTGTAATTTGGATTTTTTGATGTATAATCTATTATATCAAAATTTTAGACAATATGTGTAAAAAAGGAGGAAACATGTTTAAAGAATGGAAAGCAATATTTAAAAAACCGACCTTTATCATTGTAATGATAGGGATTTCTCTCATTCCAGCTTTATACAACATTATATTTTTATCGTCCATGTGGGATCCGTATGGTCAATTATCAGAATTACCTGTAGCAGTTGTCAATAAAGATAAGGAAGCTTCTTATAATGGACAGACAATGACAATTGGTGATGACATGGTGTCTAATTTAAAAGAAAACAGGGCTTTAGATTTCCATTTTGTTAATGAAGAGGAAGGGGAAAAAGGGCTAGAAGATGGTGACTACTATATGGTAGTGACTTTACCAAGTGACTTATCTGAAAAAGCTACCTCAATCTTAACGAATCATCCTGAACAGATGCAGATTGATTATCAGACGTCAAGTGGGTATAGCTTTATTGCAAGTAAGATGAGTGATTCTGCAATGACACAATTAAAACAAACCGTCTCTACTAATGTTACGGAAACATACACTAAGGCTTTATTTCAAAAAATGAATGATTTGAAGTCTGGAATAAATAAGGCAGCTGAAGGAAGTGAACAATTGGCTAATGGAGCCAATCAGTTGGTGACGGGAAGTCAAACATTGACGACAAATCTTAATACTCTAGCTAATTCAACTGTAACTTTTTCAAATGGAGCGGATCAATTTACAAAAGGCTTATCTAGCTATGTGTCTGCTATAGAGCAATTACATATTGGTTTAGGAACTTTTAATAGTGGTTTACAAAGTTATACAAATGCTGTCTCACAAGTTGATACTGGACTTGGTCAATTAGCTTCAAAAACTCCTGAGTTGGTGACAGGTGTAAATCAGCTAAATACAGGTATAAAGTCCTATACAGGTGGCGTTTCACAACTGGATACAGGTCTCAATCAATTTTCAGTTGGTGTAAATGCATATACAAGTAGTGTGAAAGAACTTTCTAACGGAACAAGTCAATTATCCAATCAATCAGATACACTAAGAGATGGAATGGAGCAATTAAATACTGGTATTAAAGAAATTTCAAGTCAATTAGAGTCCTCATCTCAACAAAATGAAGAAATAGCTCAATTGGCAACTAGTTTAGGAGAACTAAATAAAACACTACAAGCTCTTACAAACTCAGATAATACCCAACTAAAAAGTACATTGTCAGAAGCTTTGCCAAATCTAACAACTCTTGCTCAGAATATTGTGACTAAAAGTCAGACAGAACAAGAAAAAACTCTTGCGAACCTTCAATCAACAGCTACTTATCAATCTCTCACAGAGGAACAAAAGAAAGAACTGACAGAAGCTATTTCTAAAAATTCTAATTCTACTATTGAGTCAGCAAAAACAATTTTAACGATAGTAGGAGGATTGAAAGAAAGTATAGAGAATTCAGAACAACAAGTATCTAATCTACCTGATGTGCAGATGAAAGCAAATCAACTCTTACCTGTAGCATCTAGTTCTTTGACAACATTGTCAAATGGATTTACAACATTGCAAAATGCTGTCAAGAATCAGTTAGTTTCTGGAAGTCAGTCAATTGAAAAAGGAGTTGTAAACTACACTAAAGTACTGGATACTATTTCTATAGGTGCCAATCAGCTAAGTGAAAAGAATGCAAGTTTAACAACTAGTCTAGATCAATTAGTTTCTGGATCAAGTAAGTTGACAGAAAATACATCAACCTTGACAGCTGGAGTAGATGCGTTAGCTCGAAAAGCTCCAGAATTGGTATCAGGTATAGAAAGTTTGTCAACTGGTTCTGCTCAATTGAATAATAAGAGTCCAGAGCTAATAGCAGGTCTTACTAAATTACAATCAGGATCTGGTCAATTAGCAGACAAATCCAGTCAGTTACTTTCAGGTGCTTCTCAATTAGAGAATGGAGCTAATAAATTGGCAGATGGATCTGGGAAACTTGCAGAAGGTGGAACAAAGTTAACTTCTGGATTGGAAGATTTACAGACGGGAGTTGATTCCTTAGGACAAGGATTAGGCAATGCAAACAGTCAACTCAAATCAGCTTCAACAGAATCTAAAAATGCAGAAACATTATCTGAACCTCTAGTTCTTTCAAAAACAGATAATGACCAAGTTCCTGTAAATGGGATTGCCATGGCTCCTTATATGATATCAGTTGCTCTTTTTGTTGCTGCTATATCTACCAATATGATTTTTGCTAAGTTGCCTTCTGGACGTCATCCAGAGAGTCGTTGGGCTTGGTTGAAGTCTCGTTCTGAAATAAATGGGATTATAGCTGTCTTAGCAGGTGTTTTAGTTTATGGAGGTGTCCATCTTATTGGATTGACTGCGAACCATGAGATGAGGACCTTGATTCTAATTATAATCACAAGTTTAGCTTTCATGTCTATGGTGACAGCTTTAACAACTTGGAATAGCCGTTTAGGAGCCTTCTTCTCTCTTATTTTACTTTTATTACAGTTAGCATCAAGTGCAGGGACCTATCCCCTTGCTTTGACAAATGATTTCTTTAAAGGTGTCAATCCTTGGTTACCAATGAGTTACTCTGTATCAGGTTTACGACAAACAATCTCTATGGCAGGAAATATTCATCACCAAGTGATTTTCCTTATTATAACACTAGCTTTCTTTACTGTTTTAGGTATGCTAGCTTATCAACCTAAGAAGATGCAAGAAGATTAAAAAAATCGACCAAGTAAGTGGTCGATTTTTTATGTCATAGATGAATTTCGTCTGTGATTATAGATTCCAAAAAGTAGAAGGGCAGTTACTGAGCAGACTGCTCCAATAACAAGACCATTGGGGATAAAGGAAAGTGTAATGGTGCCTTTTCCCTTTGGAACATCAACTTTCATAAAACCAGTTTGAGCCTGCTTGATTTCAAGTTTTTTCCCATCTTGGTATGCAGACCAACCTTTGTCATAAGGAATAGTGAAGAAAATAGAGGTATCTTGTTTTACTTCATATGTAGCAAAGACTTTATTTTTAGAGGTGGATACTTCTACAGGTTGTTCTTTAATCTTTTGGATTGCCTCAGTAAGAGCCTGAGTATCTAAACGATAGAAGGTCGGTGATTCAAATGATACTTGAGAATTTCCAGGGAAACTAACACTGATATTGAAAGTTTTTTGTTCTTCAGTATAACCCAAATTAAAGAAATTAAATGCATTATCAGTTGTAAAAGTCTTCTTTTCTCCATTGACAAGTATGTCAACTTTCTTTTGTTTATCATTAGTAAAATGAAGATTTGAAAAAGAGAGATAGACTTGGCTATTTTGAGGAACCTCAATTTGATAATCAATCTTTGCATCTTCATTCACAGAACCTGTGATACTTGTTAAACCTTCAGAATTATCTGTTTTATCAGATGCTATTTGGGAGAAGTAATCTAAGTTGAGATTAGCAAGCTGGTTTATAAATAAAGCCTGATTGTCCAGAGTGTGATTGTTAAAGTTTACATTTGTGTAAATAGATTGAGTGGCAAAGGCAATGGGTAAAGAGAGTTGATTTTTATATAAGGTTAAATGGTCCTTTTGATAAATCTCTTGAAAGCCATACTTATCAAGTGAATTTTCAGAAATATTGTACTGGATTCCAAATAAACTATCTGCTAAAAGACTATTATTTGCATAACGGAGATTGAGGTTGGTTCCAGAGGATTTGAATCCCAGTTTGTCCAAACTAGTGCTAGCTGAACGATTTCGTACAGACGAAAATTGAGAGATTCCATTGTAGTTAAATTTCATACTGTCATTCCCAGTCTGAATTTGCAGTTTTTCAGTACGTGTAAATGGATTGTCAATTTGGTTTAGAATGGATTCCATAGCAGTGATATCTCTATTATAGGCGCTACGAGAAGCAAAGGCCCATTCTTTAGCTATTCCTTCCATTTGAGATGAAGCATTTAAGCTTATCTCAGCTGTTATAAATAAAGACAAAAGAATTGCAAATAGATTCACAGAGATAAATTTTCTAATGACTGCAAGAAGTAAAAGAGCATAAACCAGTAGAAATTCAAGAGTGAGTAGGATATTCAAATCAGTTAAAAAAGAATAGTGTGATTTAAAATAGACAGTGGCCAAAAATCCTGTTAGTACAAGAAAAAGTGAGACAAATAGATTCCATAGCTTCAGTTCTTTTAGATGGTTTAAGACTTCTGCTGCAGTATAAATTAACAGAGTGGAAAAAATCCAAGCATAGCGATGCAAAAACATATTTGGGGTATGCATCCCTTGCCAAAATAAATCAAGTGCTTCTATGTAAAAGCTTGTTATTAAAAAAGTAAAGAAAATTGCATAGGTAAGTTTCACGTGAAACCTTATGGATTTTATTGTGAAAAATAGAATGGTTAAAATAAAGGGAAGCAATCCAACAAAAATCATTGGTATAGATCCATACTTAGTTGTATCAAAAGATCCAATGAATTGTTTTGCGAAAATATCCAGATACCAGCTACTATCTGTTTTTAATTTTGTGATGGCAGTTAACTTTTCCCCATGAGTTTGTAAATCAAACAGTGTAGGAAGAGTCATAATCAAACTAGCCATTCCTGCTAAAAAGGAAGTAACAACAAAATCAAGAAAAGATGATTTTCGAGTTTTAAAGTCCCAAGAAATTTGGCAGAAATACCAAAAAATAAGGAACAATGCTGTCATATATCCAAAATAATAATTTTGAATAAATAAGATTGACAAGCTTGTAAAGTATAGTAGGCGCTTCTTTTGTGTTATAAGTAGGTGTAAACCAGTTATAATTAAAGGAATCAAGATAAAAACATCTAGCCAGGTTTTTATCTCTAACTGACTGACGGTGAAGCTCATTAAAGCATAGGAAGTAGATAAGGCCAGTTTTAAAAATTTTGGGATATCTTTAAATAATCTATTCAAACTAAAGAAGGTTGACAGACCAATCAATCCAAATTTTAATAGAGTGGTCAGATAGACAGCATCTGGCATATTCGACAGATTAAAAAAGTAAACCAGAGGTGAGAGAAAACTACCCAAATAATAACTAGATAGAGCATAGAAATTTAGTCCGAGGCCACTTGTAAAGGTATAAAACAAACTACCATTTCCATGTAGAATATTCCGTAAAGCCACATCAAAAATAACGTATTGATGAAAACCGTCTCCTAATAGTGGGGATGTATCGCTATTC
The DNA here is from genome assembly GCA_905221365.1 of bacterium. GTDB lineage: Bacteria > Bacillota > Bacilli > Lactobacillales > Streptococcaceae > Streptococcus. The sequence goes on along the minus strand of CAJNCX010000005.1, from coordinate 141,408 downwards.
CAGTAGATACCTTGAGATAGATATACTCCAGACATAATCACTACAGGAATGATGAAAGAAATAAAATAGGTCCAATATGTTTTAAAAAATGATTTCATGTTACCTCGTAGAATGATAGAAAACTCAGTTGGCTACCCCAACTGAGTTTTGAAGTCTTATTTAGTCTTTCCAAAGTTCTTTGACTTTTGCTTGTACTTCTGCATTTTCTAGGAATTCATCATAGGTTTCATCGATACGATCAATGACGCCATTTTTAGACAAAACAATGATATGGTTAGCCAAAGTTTGGATAAACTCGTGGTCATGACTGGCAAAGATGATTGATTCTTTAAAGTTTTTCAATCCATCGTTCAAGCTTGAAATAGATTCCAAATCCAAATGGTTTGTTGGATCATCAAGTACAAGGACATTTGATTTCAAGAGCATGAGTTTTGAAAGCATGACACGCACTTTTTCTCCCCCTGATAAGACGTTTACAGGTTTGTTAACCTCATCTCCAGAAAAGAGCATACGACCAAGGAAACCACGTAGGAAGGTATTGTCATCTTCTTCTTTACTTGCAAATTGACGCAACCAGTCAAGGATTGACTCTCCTCCTGCAAAATCAGCCGAGTTATCTTTTGGCAAGTAAGAACGGCTAGTAGTAACTCCCCACTTGACAGTTCCTTCATAGTCGATGTCACCCATGATTGCACGAATTAATGCAGTAGTTTGGATATCATTTTGTCCAATAAGAGCAGTCTTATCACCTGGACGCAAGATGAAACTAATATTGTCTAGAATAGTTTCACCATCAATCTTTACAGTTAGGTTTTCTACTGTCAAGAGATCATTACCAATTTCACGCTCTGCTTTAAAGTTGATAAATGGATATTTACGACTAGATGGCACAATTTCTTCTAGTTCAATCTTGTCAAGCATTTTTTTACGAGACGTTGCCTGTCTTGACTTAGAAGCGTTGGCAGAGAATCGAGCAACGAATTCTTGCAATTGTTTAATTTTTTCTTCCGCTTTGGCATTACGGTCTGCTAGCAATTTAGCAGCAAGCTCAGAAGATTCCTTCCAGAAGTCATAGTTTCCGACATAGAGTTTGATTTTTCCAAAGTCAAGGTCGGCCATGTGAGTACATACTTTGTTTAAGAAGTGGCGGTCGTGGGATACAACGATAACGGTGTTATCAAAGTCAATCAAGAAGTCTTCTAACCAAGTAATAGACTGGATATCAAGACCGTTGGTCGGCTCGTCCAAGAGAAGAACGTCTGGTTTACCAAAAAGTGCTTTGGCGAGGAGAACTTTCACTTTTTCACCATTGGCCAATTCGCTCATGTTTTGATAGTGCAACTCTTCTGGAATGTTTAGGTTTTGAAGTAATTGAGATGCTTCACTTTCTGCTTCCCAACCTCCAAGTTCGGCAAATTCACCTTCAAGTTCGGCTGCACGAACCCCGTCCTCGTCTGAGAAATCTTCCTTCATGTAAATAGCATCTTTCTCCTTCATAATGCTATAAAGTTTTTCATTTCCCATGATAACGACATCAATTGCACGTTCATCTTCATAGTCAAAGTGATTTTGACGGAGGACAGAGAGACGTTCATCTGGACCAAGAGAGATGTGACCAGTTGTAGGTTCGATATCACCAGCTAGAATTTTTAAGAATGTAGACTTCCCAGCACCATTAGCACCAATTAATCCGTATGTATTTCCTTCTGTAAATTTGATATTGACATCATCAAAAAGTTTGCGATCACTAAAACGTAGTGAAACATCAGATACTGTAAGCAATGTTTTTCTCCTATAATATGTAATATATTTATTCTACTAGAAAAGAGAGAAATATTCAAATTTTTGTTTGTCAATTTTGTGTCAATTAAGTTTACAGGTTTATTTACAATGAGTTAGTTGTTTGATTTTAATAATTTTCTGTTATTTTAACAAAAAAATGCTATAATTGAAGAGACCATTTCGAAGGAGAAAAAAATGACAAAACCCATTATTTTAACAGGAGATCGCCCAACAGGAAAACTGCATATTGGACATTATGTTGGGAGCCTTAGAAACAGAGTATTACTTCAGGAAGAAGACAAGTATGAGATGTTTGTTTTTTTGGCGGACCAACAAGCATTGACAGATCACGCCAAAGATCCTCAAACGATTGTAGAATCGATTGGGAATGTTGCCTTAGATTACCTAGCAGTTGGATTGGATCCAAGTAAATCAACCATCTTTATTCAAAGTCAGATTCCAGAGTTAGCTGAACTGTCTATGTACTATATGAATTTGGTGTCACTAGCACGTTTAGAGCGCAATCCTACAGTGAAAACAGAGATTGCTCAGAAAGGGTTTGGAGAAAGTATTCCGACAGGATTTTTGGTTTATCCGATTGCGCAAGCAGCAGATATTACTGCCTTTAAGGCTAATTATGTTCCTGTTGGGACAGATCAGAAACCAATGATTGAGCAAACTCGCGAAATTGTTCGTTCCTTCAATAATGCTTATAACTGTGATGTCTTGGTGGAACCGGAAGGTATTTATCCAGAAAATGAGAGAGCAGGGCGTTTGCCTGGTTTAGATGGAAATGCCAAGATGTCTAAATCCCTTAATAATGGTATTTATCTAGCTGATGATGCGGATACGTTGCGTAAAAAAGTCATGAGCATGTATACCGATCCGAACCATATTCGAGTCGAGGATCCAGGTAAGATTGAAGGAAATATGGTTTTCCATTATCTAGATGTGTTTGGTCGTCCTGAAGATGCTCAAGACATTGCAGAGATGAAAGAACACTATCAACATGGTGGTCTTGGCGATGTGAAGACGAAGCGTTATCTACTTGAAATACTCGAACGCGAACTTGGTCCTATTCGTGAGCGCCGTATCGAATTTGCTAAGGATATGGGAGAAGTTTACAATATGCTTCAAAAAGGTAGTGAAAAAGCTCGTGAGGTTGCAGGGCAAACTCTATCTGAAGTTAAGGGAGCAATGGGACTAAATTATTTTAAATAATAGATAAAATATGAATCGTAAAACTATCTCTTCCATAGAATCACAGGGATAGTTTTTTTACGTTTTCTGTTATAAATATAATTGACAAATTTTCATAGAATGGTATGATAGATACAATACAAAAAGAGTCAAGCTCAAAAAGAAAGAAAAGAGGAAACTTCAATGTCTAATTGGGATACTAAATTTTTGAAAAAAGGTTTTACCTTTGATGATGTATTGCTCATTCCAGCAGAAAGTCATGTGTTGCCTAATGATGCAGATTTAACAACAAAATTGGCAGATAATCTGACTTTAAATATCCCAATTATAACAGCCGCCATGGACACAGTCACAGAAAGTCAAATGGCTATTGCCATTGCTCGTGCGGGTGGTCTTGGAGTAATCCATAAAAATATGTCTATTGCGCAACAGGCAGATGAAGTTCGCAAGGTAAAACGTTCTGAAAATGGTGTTATTATTGATCCATTCTTCTTGACTCCAGAACACACTATTGCTGAAGCAGACGAACTGATGGGACGCTACCGTATCAGTGGTGTTCCAGTTGTGGAAACACTTGAAAATCGTAAATTGGTTGGTATTCTAACAAATCGAGATCTTCGCTTTATTTCAGATTACAATCAGCCAATCTCAAACCATATGACTAGTGAAAATCTTGTTACTGCTCCTGTTGGTACAGATCTTGCAACAGCTGAAAGCATTCTTCAAGAACACCGTATTGAAAAACTTCCTTTGGTTGACGAAGAAGGTCGTCTTTCTGGCTTGATTACTATTAAAGATATTGAAAAAGTGATTGAGTTTCCAAATGCAGCGAAAGATGAATTTGGTCGTCTTCTAGTTGCTGGAGCGGTGGGTGTCACTTCAGATACATTTGAACGTGCCGAAGCCCTTTTTGAAGCAGGAGCGGATGCAATTGTTATTGATACTGCCCATGGTCACTCTGCTGGTGTTCTACGTAAAATTGCTGAAATTCGTGCTCACTTCCCAGACCGTACTTTGATTGCGGGTAATATTGCCACTGCAGAAGGTGCGCGTGCTCTTTATGATGCGGGTGTAGATGTTGTCAAAGTCGGTATTGGACCAGGTTCTATCTGTACCACTCGTGTGATTGCAGGGGTTGGTGTCCCACAAGTTACAGCAATCTATGATGCGGCAGCAGTTGCGCGCGAATATGGAAAAACGATTATTGCTGATGGTGGAATCAAGTATTCTGGAGATATTGTAAAAGCCCTTGCTGCAGGTGGAAATGCAGTGATGCTTGGATCAATGTTTGCTGGAACAGACGAAGCGCCAGGTGAAACGGAAATTTTCCAAGGACGTAAGTTCAAGACTTATCGTGGTATGGGATCAATCGCTGCAATGAAGAAAGGTTCAAGTGACCGTTACTTCCAAGGTTCTGTCAATGAAGCAAACAAACTTGTTCCAGAAGGAATTGAAGGTCGCGTAGCCTATAAAGGCGCAGCAGCTGATATTGTCTTCCAAATGATTGGTGGTATTCGCTCTGGTATGGGTTATTGTGGTGCAGCTAACCTTAAAGAATTGCACGACAACGCTCAATTTATTGAAATGTCTGGGGCTGGTCTAAAAGAAAGCCATCCTCATGATGTACAAATCACTAATGAGGCGCCAAACTACTCTATGTAAGAAGAAAAGAACTCCTGAATTTCAGGAGTTCTTTTTTGTTTACAAATTTGTCAATGTGGGTTTACAGATATTTTACCATTTTGGATATTGAAGATACTAAGATTTTCTGGCAAATTTTGCAAGTGGTCTAAACTTGTTGTTGTGATAAAGGTTTGGATAGATTGTGAAATCGTTTCTAATAATTTTAGTTGTCTAGTGTTGTCAAGTTCGCTCATAACATCGTCAAGTAGTAATATTGGAGATTCTTTAGTAATACTTTCCATTAACTCTATTTCTGCTAATTTTATAGAGAGTACAAGACTGCGATGTTGACCCTGACTTCCAAAACTAGCGTCCATACCATTGATATAAAAAGAAATATCATCTCGATGAGGGCCAACACCAGTATTCTTTTTAAATAAGTCTCTAGATCTGCTTTTCTCCAAAGCAATTTTAAAGGAACTTGTTAGCTGTTCTTCATTAGTGAAGTTGACAGATGATTGATAAGATATTGACAGTTCTTCTAATTTATTTGAAATTTCTAAGTGTTTTTTTTGGCCAAATTTCTCTAAGTCTTTAATGAATTTTATCCGATGCTTTATGATGCGACAACCATACTCTATTAACTGATCATCTAAGACTGACAGAAATGTTTCATCAATCTTCTGGCTGGATTTTAGATAAGTATTTCTTTGCTTGAGTATATGGTTATAGTTTGACAGGTCTGACAAGTAGATTGGTTTAATTTGTCCCAATTCTATATCTATAAACTTTCGGCGAATGGAAGGTGCTCCTTTAATTAGCTGGAGATCCTCAGGTGCAAAGAGGACAACATTCATATGTCCGATATAGTCTGATAGGCGAGCTTGTTTTAAGTGATTGACTTTAGTCACCCGCCCTTTTGGTGTTAAATCAATTTCTAGAGGGATAGAGCTTGTTTTTTTCTGTAGCAAGCCAGAAAGATGAAGTTGCTCTTCATCAAAATGAATGAGATTTTTATCTGTCCGAGTACGATGACTACGTGTCAAGGCTAAGAAATAGATTGCTTCTAGAATATTAGTTTTTCCTTGTGCATTTTGGCCTAAAAAGACGTTCAATTTTGGATTAAAATCAATTTTTGCCTCTTTGTAATTTCGAAAGGTCTTAATTGTTAAATGTTGGAGCCACATGGTTATCTTCCTGGAAAACGTGGAACTTGTTTGGTTTTGGGTGATGAAGAAGTTTTTTGTTTTTCTTTCTTGACACCTTTATTCATCTCTTTGACAAGTTTAGCAATTCGTTCTTTTTCGATCTTATCTGCTTGGTATTCTTCTTGCTCTTTTAAACTTGGTTGTGTCAAGGTGATGTCAATCTTTAAATCAGGAATGTCAATCGTATCTCCAATACGGATTTTTTTCCCACGTCTACTTTCTAACTCACCATTAAAGTAAACTTGATGCTCCATTAAAAAGGATTTAATAGCACCACCGCTTTGTATAATTCCAAGCTCTTTTAGGAGGGCTTGGAGCGTAATAAATTCTTCAAATAATTTGTATTCCATAATTCACCTCAATCTTTGGTATTATACCATATTTTCATCGAAATAGCTGAAGGAAAGTTAGTTAAAATGAAAACGATTTTACTTTTGAAAGCTATAAAGAGAACAAGAAAAATTTTGATTTTCGTGGTATAATAGAACTCTATATGTAAGGAGGTAAGGTATGGAGTTGGTGTCTGGAATTTCAGCACATTTTGTTCAATCCAAAAAGTTTAAAACAAATAAAATCACTATTCGTTTTACTGCTCCCTTATCTCTTGAGACAATAGCAGGACGCATGTTAAGTGCAAGTATGTTGGAAACTGCCAATAAAGCTCACCCAACATATCAAGCTTTTCGTAGATACTTGGCAAGTTTATATGGAACAGATATTTCTACGAGTGCTTATCGTAGAGGACAGGTACATATTCTTGACCTAACATTTACCTATGTGCGGGATGATTTTTTAAGTAAAAAGAATGTCTTGACTTCTCAAATTTTTGAACTGGTGAGACAGACTTTATTTGCCCCCTTAGCTCAAGATGGTGCTTTTGAGCCAGCCTTATTTGAAATTGAAAGAAAACAGTTATTGGCTAGTTTAGCTACTGATATGGATGATTCATTTTATTTTGCTCATAAGGAATTGGATAACTTGTTCTTTCATGATGAATGTCTTCAATTGAGATATAGTGATTTACGAAATCGCATTTCAAATGAGTCTCCGGAAAGTAGCTACACTTGCTTTCAAGATGCTCTGAAAAATGATCGAATTGATTTCTTTTTCTTGGGTGATTTTAATGAAGTTGAAGTGGAGGAGTGGTTGAGATCATTCTCCTTTACAGGGCGTCAAATCGATGTCACGCCTCAGTACCAACAACCATATTCAAATGTCCTTCGGGAAGGAATGGTTCGTAAGAATGTGGGCCAATCCGTTTTGGAATTGGCTTACCATTGTTCTACGAGCTATGGAGACAAGCATCATTTGGCCATGGTAGTAATGAATGGTCTATTAGGTGGTTTTGCTCATTCTAAGCTTTTTACAAATGTTCGGGAAAATACTGGTCTAGCCTACACTATCTCCAGTCAATTGGATTTATTTAGTGGTCAATTGAGGATGTATGCTGGCATTGATCGGGAAAAGCGCAATCAAGCCAGAAAATTGATGAATCATCAATTACTTGAACTAAAGAAAGGTAATTTTACAGATTTGGAGATTGAACAGACTAAGGAGATGATTCGCAGAACCTTATTGCTTGCGCAAGATAGTCAGAGCTCACTAATCGAGCGAGTTTACTTGAATAGTTTGTTAGGGAAATCTACATCAGATTTTGACAATTGGATTGAAAAATTAAATCAAGTTGATAAAGAAGCTATCTGCAAAGCAGCAAATAGTGTTCGGTTACAAGCGATATACTTTATGGAAGGAATAGAATGATACCAGTTACCTTTGAAGAAAAATACTATCCTGCTGTAAAGGAGACGGTTTATCAGACTCGTCTATCAAATGGATTGACAGTGTCTCTCCTTCCTAAGAAACAATTTAATGAAGTTTACGGAGTTGTAACAGTTCAATTTGGATCAGTAGACACAAGCTTTACACTATCTGAAAAAGGTTTACAGTATTATCCAGCTGGAATTGCACATTTTCTTGAACATAAACTATTTGAGAGAGAAAATGCTGAAGATATTATGGAGTCTTTTACACGCTTGGGAGCTGATAGCAATGCTTTTACAAGTTTTACAAAGACGAGTTATTTGTTTTCAACAATAGATCATTTATCAGAAAATTTGGATTTGCTTGAGGAGTTGGTAACAGTTGCTCATTTTACAGAAGAGTCAGTTGAGAGAGAGAGGGAAATTATCCAACAGGAACGTGAGATGTACCAAGATGATCCAGATTCGCGCCTGTTTTTTGCAACATTAGCAAATCTTTATCCCAATACTCCTCTGGCGGCAGATATTGTTGGAAGTGAAAAATCAATTAACAATATCCAGCTAAATGACTTAAAAGATAACTTTACAGCCTTTTACAAACCTGTCAATATGTCTTTGTTTTTAGTTGGCAATTTTGATGTAGATACGGTTGAGAAGTATTTTTCACAAAAGAAACTTAGAAACTTGGAAGAAATGGTAGTAAGGAAGGAGAAGCTTACTTTACAAGCTGTCAAAGAAACAGATAGCCTTCGGATGGAAGTCTCTTCACCAAAACTTGCTGTTGGAATTAGGGGAGCAGGTGAGGTGGCAGAAGAAGATTGCTACCGTTATAATGTTTTGCTAAAATTATTGTTTACGATGATGTTTGGTTGGACTTCTGAGCGATTTCAAAAGTTATATGAGACAGGGAAGTTGGATGCCTCGCTGTCCTTAGAGGTAGAAGTGAATAGCCGCTTTCATTTTGTGATGTTGACGATGGAAACGAAAGAACCTGTTTCTTTGTCGCATCAATTTCGAAAGGCTATTCGCAACTTTACGAAAGATTCAGATCTTACAGAGGAACATCTGGATCTTGTCAAGAGTGAGATGTTTGGGGAATTTTTCAGTAGTATGAACTCCTTGGAGTTTATTGCTACACAGTATGAACCAGTCGACAGAGGAGAAACTATTTTTGATTTACCAAAAATTTTACAAGAAATTACTTTAGACGATGTTCTTGAAGCAGGTCATCGTTTGATAGATGATGGTGATCTAGTTGATTTTACAATCTTTCCAGCTTAAAAGATTAAGTAACCCTAGAAAGAAGGAATGCTAAGTATGAGAAAAAAAACAATTGGTGAGGTTCTGCGTCTAGCCAGAATTAACCAGGGATTGAGTATAGAAGAACTGCAGGCAAAAACGGATATTCAGATGAATTTATTAGAGGCTATGGAGGCTGATGATTTTGATCAACTTCCTAGTCCATTTTATGCTCGTTCTTTTTTGAGAAAATATGCCTGGGCGGTTGAATTGGACGAGCGAATCATTTTGGATGCCTATGATTCGGGAAGCATGATTACCTACGAAGAGGTAGATGTTGATGAAGAAGACTTGTCTGGTCGTAGACGATCAAATAAGAAAAAAACGTCTTATCTCCCCTTGTTTTATTTCGTTCTATTTGCTTTGTCGATTTTAATTTTTGTGACTTATTATGTTTGGAATTATATCCAAACTCAACCAACGCGTCCTTCTTCGCCTAATTATAGTGTTGTTAGCTCAACCACTTCAACAACCTCAACTAGTTCATCTTCTAGCAGTCAGACGTCTAGCTCATCTTCTACTGTGAAATCAACTATTACCGTTTCAGGTGAAGGAAACCGCATTGAAGCTCGCTATAAAACGAGTAAGGAAACAGCTACGGTTCAACTGACAGTTTCAGATGCAACTAGCTGGATTAGTGTTTCAGGAAGTGAGCTTGAAGGTGGTGTGACCTTGTCATCAGACAATAGAAACGCAAAAACAACAGTTTCGACGAAAGAACCTGTGACTATTACTTTGGGTGTAGTGAAGGGAGTTACTTTAACTGTGGACAATCAAACGATCGACACCTCGAAGCTGACAACTCAGACTGGAACTGTGACACTTACATTTACTACAGATTAAGGAAAAACCAATGAAAAAAGAACAAATTCCTAATGTATTAACTATTGGTAGAATTCTCTTTATACCTCTCTTTATTTTTATTTTGACTTTTGACCATTTACAAGGCAGTCATTTGCTAGCAGCGATCATCTTTGCAGTTGCTAGTGTAACGGATTATCTTGATGGCTACCTTGCTCGTAAATGGAATGTAGTCAGCAACTTTGGAAAATTTGCTGATCCGATGGCCGATAAGTTGTTGGTTATGTCAGCTTTTATCATGTTGATTGAGTTAGGTATGGCTCCAGCTTGGGTTGTTGCTATTATCATTTGTCGTGAACTTGCGGTGACAGGCTTGCGCTTGTTGCTTGTTGAGACGGGAGGGACAGTTCTAGCAGCAGCGATGCCAGGGAAAATCAAGACCTTTAGTCAGATGTTTGCCATTATCTTTTTGCTCTTACATTGGAATTTAATTGGTCAGCTGTTGCTTTATATCGCTTTGTTTTTCACTATCTACTCTGGTTATGATTATTTCAAGGGTAGCGCTCATGTATTCAAAGGGACATTTGGTTCGAAATGAAATCAATTATTGAAGTAAAAGATCTGTCTTTTCGTTATAAGGAAGACCAGGAACATTATGATGTTAATAATGTCTCGTTTCACGTGAAACGGGGAGAATGGCTTTCGATTGTAGGCCATAATGGGAGTGGGAAATCAACAACTATCCGTTTGATTGATGGCTTGCTTGAAGCAGAGTCTGGAGAAATCTGGATAGATGGCCAACTGCTGTCCTCTGAGAATGTTTGGGACTTGCGTCGTCAAATTGGTATGGTTTTTCAAAATCCAGATAACCAATTTGTGGGGGCGACTGTTGAAGATGATGTTGCCTTTGGCCTAGAAAATCAGGGACTTCCTCGTGAAGAAATGAAGAAGAGAGTGGCTGAATCTTTGGAGTTGGTGGGTATGCTGGACTTTAAGAAGAGAGAACCAGCTCGCTTATCTGGTGGACAAAAACAACGGGTGGCTATTGCAGGAGTTGTTGCCTTGAGACCAGCTATTTTGATTCTGGACGAGGCTACAAGTATGTTGGATCCTGAGGGACGCAGAGAACTGATTCAGACAGTTCAAGAGATTCGAAAAGACCACCAGATGACAGTCGTCTCCATTACACATGACTTAGAAGAAGTTGCTATGAGTGACCGTGTCTTGGTCATGAAAAAAGGGCAGGTTGAGTCAACCAGCAGCCCAAGAGAACTTTTTTCTCGGGATGACCTTGACCAGATAGGGTTAGACGAGCCTTTTACTAATCAATTGAGAGAATCTTTGAGAGAGACTGGCTATCAGTTGCCGGATGGCTATTTAACAGAAGGAGAGCTAGAGGATAAGTTATGGGAATTACTCTAGAAAATGTGAGCTTTACCTATCAAGAGGGGACTCCCCTATCTTCATCAGCCTTGACTGATGTTTCCTTGACGATTGAGGATGGCTCCTATACAGCTTTAGTAGGGCACACAGGTAGTGGGAAATCAACGATTTTACAACTTTTAAATGGCCTATTGCTACCAAGTAAGGGTTCTGTTCGAGTTTTCGATACTGTTATTACTCCTATATCAACCAATAAAGAAATTCGCCAGATTCGAAAGCAGGTTGGTCTAGTGTTTCAATTTGCTGAAAATCAGATTTTCGAAGAGACTGTTTTGAAAGATGTTGCATTTGGACCGCAAAATTTTGGAGTTTCTGAGGAAGAGGCCAAGAAAATTGCGCGTGAAAAGTTAGCCTTGGTAGGCATCAATGAGTCACTCTTTGAGCGCAGTCCTTTTGAACTTTCAGGTGGTCAGATGAGACGTGTGGCTATAGCAGGTATGCTAGCCATGGAGCCAACTGTCTTGGTTTTGGATGAGCCAACAGCAGGGCTAGATCCTCTGGGCAGAAAAGAATTGATGACCCTGTTTAAAAAACTTCACCTTTCTGGAATGACAATTGTTCTGGTAACGCATTTGATGGATGATGTAGCTGAGTATGCTGATCAGGTCTACGTTATGGAAAAGGGGAGCTTAGTCAAAAGTGGTAAACCGAGCGAAGTTTTCCAAGATGTAGCCTTTATGGAAAATGTGCAGTTAGGTGTGCCTAAAATCACAGCTTTTTGTAAACGTTTGGCAGATAGAGGTGTAGCGTTTAAAAAATTACCAATCAGGATAGAGGAGTTTAAGGAGTCGCTAAATGGATAGTATGATTTTAGGACGTTATATACCAGGGGATTCCATCATTCATCGCTTGGATCCACGTAGTAAATTGCTTGCCATGATCCTGCTGATTTTGATTGTATTTTGGGCCAATAATCCCCTCGCTAATCTCATTCTTTTTGTAGCGACAGGTATATTTATCGCTTTGTCGGGTGTTTCTCTCTCATTTTTCGTTCAGGGATTAAAGTCCATGTTCTTCTTGATTGCCTTTACGACTCTTTTTCAGCTCTTTTTCATTTCAAGTGGAAATGTCTTATTTGAGTTTTCTTTTATAAAAATAACGGATTATGCTTTGCAACAAGCTGGAATCATTTTCTGTCGTTTTGTGTTGATTATTTTCTTTTCAACCTTGCTGACATTAACGACCATGCCTTTGAGTCTGGCAGCTGCAGTTGAAGCTCTTTTAGCACCGCTGAAACGCGTGAAAGTTCCCGTTCATGAAATTGGTCTCATGTTATCAATGAGTTTGCGTTTTGTTCCAACCTTGATGGATGACACAACGAGAATTATGAATGCTCAAAAAGCTCGTGGAGTTGACTTTGGTGAAGGTAGCATCGTTCAAAAAGTAAAGGCTATGATTCCAATTTTAATTCCTCTTTTTGCGACTAGCTTAAAGCGTGCAGATTCATTGGCAATAGCCATGGAAGCGCGTGGTTATCAGGGAGGAAAGGGTAGAAGTCAGTATAGACAGTTGAGATGGAGTCAAAAGGATACACTGGCAATTCTTGTGATTCTGGTGCTGGGATGTCTCTTATTTTTCTTAAAATCTTAGCAGGTTTGTAGGATTGATAAGAAGCTCAAAGTAGCAGGTTTTTAGTATAAAGGTAAGAATATGAACCGTTTTAAAAAATCAAAATATCTAATCATCGTTTTTGTCACAATTCTGGCAGTTTCTGTACTATTAGTGACAACCTATTCAAGTGCTATTGTGACAAAACTAGGAGATGGGATTTCTTTAGTAGATAGAATTGTTCAAAAACCCTTTCAGTGGTTTGATGCTTTCAAATCGGATTTGGGCCATTTGACGCAGACTTACAATGAAAACGAGAGTCTAAAAAAACAACTTTATCAACTAGAGGTAGAATCTAATCAATCAGAACGTTTAAAAACAGAAAATGAACAACTACGTCAGTTGCTGGATATGAAGTCAAAATTGCAGGCAACAAAAACCATTGCAGCAGATGTGATTATGCGGGCTCCAGTATCTTGGAAACAAGAGTTAACAATTGATGTAGGAAGTTCAAAAGGAGCTTCTGAAAATATGTTGGTCATTGCAAACGGTGGCTTGGTTGGTAGTGTTTCAAAGGTGGAAGATCATTCAACAACTGTCAATCTTTTAACCAACGCTGAAAACACGGATAAGATCTCTGTTAAAATCCAACATGGTTCTACTGAAATTTACGGAATTATCGTTGGTTATGATAAGGAATCTGAACTGCTTAAAATCAGTCAATTAAATAGTAATAGTGACATCAGTGCTGGAGACAAGGTGACTACAGGTGGGCTAGGAAACTTTAATGTCAAAGATATTCCTGTTGGAGAGATTGTTGGTACAACGCACAGCAGTGACTATCTAACACGAGAGGTAACTGTAAAGTTAAGTGCTGATATCAAAGATCTTCATGTGGTAGAGTTAGTGGGGAATTAGCAATGAGATTGTTAAAACAAATTGGTATTTTCTTTTTACTCCCTTTTGTTGTGCTAATTGATGCTCATATTGGACAACTGGTGGGATCCTTTTTCCCCCACTTTCATTTAGCCAGTCATTTTCTATTTTTGTTTCTCTTATTTGAGACAATCGAAGTATCGGAATATCTCTACCTAGCCTATTGTTTTATAGTGGGTTTGGTTTACGATATCTATTTTTTCCACTTGATTGGAATTGCCACGCTTTTGTTTATCTTGATAGGTGCTTCGCTCCACAAGTTTAACAGCGTGATTTTGACAAATCGTTGGACAAGGATGTTGACCATTATTGTGATCAGTTTTCTGTTTGATATGGGGAGCTATCTTTTGGCTCTTGCCGTAGGACTGACTGTAGATTCCATGCCGGTATTCATCGTCTATAGCCTTGTCCCATCAATGATTTTGAACTTCTTATGGATTGTCATTTTTCAATTTATTTTTGAAAAAATTTATCTATAAGAAAGAAATATAAATGTAACAAAGGCGTAATATTTATTATGTCTTTTTTTGGTATACTAGTAATGTCTCAAATAGAAGGAGTATCGACAGAATATGAAGAAAAAAATCTTAGCGTCACTTTTGTTAAGTACAGTATTGGTCTCACAAACGGCAGTATTGACAACTGTTCGTGCAGAAACAACTGATGAAAAAATTGCTGCTCAAGATAATAAAATTAGCAGTTTAACAGAGCAACAACAAGAAGCTCAAAAGCAAGTGGATCAAATCCAAGGTCAAGTTTCAACAATTCAAGCAGAGCAAGCAAACTTGCAAACTGAAAACGAAAAATTACAAGCTGAATCTAAAAAACTTGAGGGAGAAATTACAGAGCTTTCTAAAAATATCGTGGCTCGTAATGCTTCTTTAGAAAAACAAGCACGTAGCGCACAGACAAATGGAGCTGCGACTAGCTACATTAATACAATTGTAAACTCAAAATCAATCACAGAAGCCATTTCGCGTGTTGCTGCAATGAGCGAGATTGTATCGGCTAACAACAAAATGTTGGAGCAACAAAAGGCTGATAAAAAAGCAATTTCTGATAAACAAGTAGCCAATAATGAAGCAATCAATACGGTTATTGCTAACCAACAAAAACTGGCTGATGATGCGCAGGCATTGACAACTAAGCAAGCTGAGTTGAAGGTTGCAGAGTTGAATCTTGCTGCTGAAAAAGCTACTGCAGAAGGTGAAAAAGCTAGTTTGCTAGAGAAGAAAGCAGCAGCAGAGGCAGAAGCACGTGCTGCGGCAGAAGCAGAAGCAGCTTACAGAGCACGTCAAACAAGCCAACAGCAGTCAGTTGTTGCTTCTGGAAACACAAGTTTCTCAGCTCAAGTACAAGCAACATCAACAACTGACGAGGAAGATTCAAGCTACACTCCGGCACCTGCGCCAGCGCCTGCTAGACAACGTCCAACGTACAGCTCAAATGCTTCAAGTTATCCAACTGGTGAATGTACTTGGGGAGCTAAAACATTAGCCCCTTGGGCAGGAGACTACTGGGGTAACGGAGCTCAGTGGGCAACAAGTGCAGCCGCAGCAGGATTCCGTACAGGTTCAACTCCACAAGTTGGTGCGATTGCATGTTGGAATGATGGTGGTTATGGACACGTAGCGGTTGTTACAGCAGTTTCATCATCAACTCGTATTCAAGTATCAGAATCAAACTACGGTGGAGATCGTACAATCGGAAACAAACGTGGATGGTTCAACCCAACTACAACTTCTGAAGGGTACGTAACATACATCTATCCAAACTAATGTATAAAACGAAGAGACTCAATCGAGTCTCTTTTAATGTTTTTATCCGAAAGTCCTACTAAAATTCTACTAAATCACTTGAAAATGTTGATAAAATATGGTAGAATGAAACTTGTCGTGTAAACGATAATACTCATTCTTGATGAATTGTGAAGCTGTTGCCTTTGGGTCGTTTTGCAAGTTGAAATCGAGGAGAGGAAAAAACAAAAAGGAGAAATACTCATGGCAGTAATTTCAATGAAACAACTTCTTGAGGCTGGTGTACACTTTGGTCACCAAACTCGTCGCTGGAACCCTAAGATGGCTAAGTACATCTTCACTGAGCGTAACGGAATCCACGTTATCGACTTGCAACAAACTGTAAAATACGCTGACCAAGCATACGACTTTATGCGTGATGCAGCAGCTAACGATGCAGTTGTATTGTTTGTTGGTACTAAGAAACAAGCTGCTGACGCTGTTGCTGAAGAAGCGGTACGTTCAGGTCAATACTACATCAACCACCGTTGGTTGGGTGGAACTCTTACTAACTGGGGAACTATCCAAAAACGTATTGCTCGTTTGAAAGAAATTAAACGTATGGAAGAAGAAGGAATCTTCGACGTTCTTCCTAAGAAAGAAGTTGCACTTCTCAACAAACAACGTGCACGTCTTGAAAAATTCTTGGGTGGTATCGAAGACATGCCTCGTATCCCAGATGTAATGTACGTAGTTGACCCACATAAAGAGCAAATCGCTGTTAAAGAAGCTAAAAAATTGGGTATCCCAGTTGTAGCGATGGTTGACACAAACACTGATCCAGACGATATCGATGTAATCATCCCAGCTAACGATGACGCTATCCGCGCTGTTAAATTGATCACAGCTAAATTGGCTGACGCTATCATCGAAGGACGTCAAGGTGAAGATGCAACAGCAGTTGAAGCAGAATTTGCGGCTTCAGAAGCTCAAGCAGACTCAATCGAAGAAATCGTTGAAGTTGTAGAAGGCGACAACGCTTAATTCATATAAATAGTAATTACCTAGGAGGGCGGGGCGTAGCCCGGCTCTCCTATTTTTAAAAAAATATAGGAGAATCAAAATGGCAGAAATTACAGCTAAACTTGTAAAAGAGTTGCGTGAAAAATCTGGTGCCGGTGTTATGGACGCTAAAAAAGCGCTTGTAGAAACAGACGGCGATATCGAAAAAGCGATTGAATTGCTTCGTGAAAAAGGTATGGCGAAAGCTGCTAAGAAAGCTGATCGTGTTGCTGCAGAAGGTTTGACTGGCGTTTATGTTAACGGTAACGTTGCAGCAGTAATTGAAGTAAACGCTGAAACTGACTTCGTTGCGAAAAACGCTCAATTCGTTGACTTGGTAAACGCTACAGCTAAAGTAATTGCTGAAGGAAAACCAGCTAACAACGAAGAAGCACTTGCTTTGACAATGCCTTCAGGTGAAACTCTTGAAGCAGCTTATGTGTCTGCAACTGCAACTATCGGAGAAAAAATCTCATTCCGTCGCTTTGCTTTGATCGAAAAAACAGATGCACAACACTTTGGAGCTTACCAACACAATGGTGGTCGTATCGGTGTTATCTCAGTTATCGAAGGTGGAGACGAAGCTCTTGCTAAACAATTGTCAATGCACATCGCAGCGATGAAACCAACAGTTCTTTCATACAAAGAATTGGACGCTCAATTCGTTAAAGATGAGTTGGCACAATTGAACCACGTAATCGACCAAGACAACGAAAGCCGTGCAATGGTTAACAAACCAGCTCTTCCACACTTGAAGTATGGATCAAAAGCACAATTGACTGAAGAAGTAATCGCTCAAGCTGAAGCTGACATCAAAGCTGAGTTGGCTGCAGAAGGTAAACCTGAAAAAATCTGGGACAAAATCATCCCAGGTAAAATGGATCGCTTCATGCTTGACAACACCAAAGTTGACCAAGCATACACACTTCTTGCCCAAGTCTACATCATGGACGATAGCAAGACAGTTGAAGCTTACCTTGAATCAGTAAATGCTTCAGTAGTTGAGTTCGCTCGCTTTGAAG
This sequence comes from bacterium, assembly GCA_905221365.1. GTDB lineage: Bacteria > Bacillota > Bacilli > Lactobacillales > Streptococcaceae > Streptococcus. The sequence continues at coordinate 123,988 of CAJNCX010000005.1, read as the reverse complement.
TTGGTGAAGGTATCGAGAAAGCTGCAAATGACTTCGAAGCAGAAGTTGCAGCTACAATGGCAGCAGCCTTGAATAACTAATGATAAAAGAGGAAGCAATTTGCTTCCTTTTTCTTTTGCTGTAGGGAACTTAGATTTTTCTTTAAATTGAACAAAGAAAAAGCCCTATAATAAGGGCTAAGTGCATTTAGGAGACTACACTTCAAATTCATAGAGTGCTGTAGACAGATAACGTTCGCCGTTATCTGGTGCTAAAGCAAGGACTTTCTTACCTGTGCCTAATTTTTGGGCAACTTCAATTGCCCCGTAAATCGCTGCGGCTGAAGAAATCCCAACAAGGAACCCTTCTTTTCCACCAATTTCACGGCCAAGCGCTAGAGCATCATCTGATGTTACGCGGACGATACCGTCATAGGCTTTTGTATCAAGTGTATCAGGAATAAATCCAGCTGAGATACCTTGAATTTTGTGAGGTCCTGGTTTTTCACCAGACAAGATAGCTGACTCGTCTGCCTCAACTGCATAAACTTGAATGTCTGGATTTGCTGCTTTAAGAGCGTGAGAAACACCTGAAATCGTTCCACCAGTACCAACACCACCCACAAAAGCATCTAGTCCATCAGAACCGAAAGCAGCCAGTATTTCAGCTCCTGTTGTTCTTTCGTGTACTTCAGGATTAGCTGGATTGTTAAATTGGAGTGGAAGGAAGCCGTCACGTTCAGCTGCGATCTCCTGAGCCTTGGCAATTGCGCCTTTCATTCCTTCGCTACCAGGAGTAAGGACGAGTTCAGCACCATAGGCTTGGATAATCTTACGTCGTTCCACACTCATCGTTTCGGGCATGACGATAACAACTTTATATCCCTTAGCAGCACCTACCCAAGAAAGTCCGATACCAGTATTTCCACTCGTTGCCTCAACAATGGTAGCACCCGGTTTTAGAATACCATCTTGTTCCGCTTTTTCAATCATGCTAAGGGCAATACGGTCTTTTACTGACGATCCAGGGTTAAAAGCTTCAAGTTTTACATAAACATCTGCAGCACCCTCTGGAACAATGTTGTTAAGTTTAACAATCGGTGTTTGTCCGATTAGTTCAGTGATATTGTTATAAATAGCCATAGATATACCTCTTTGTATAAGATGATACTAGTATAACGCGGTCAAGGCTATTTGTAAAATATAGAAATCCTATCAAAGCGATAGGATTTTTTTATATCAAAGGTCTGAGCTGTAAATCTGCGAATAAATTTAGTAGGTGCTATCTATATTTTTGTTTACACTAAGTTTACAGGAACCTCAACTTCCCGTAAACCTTGATCTGTTAAAGTAATTTTTCCATTAAAAAACTCCACAAGAGCAGCCTTGATATTTTCTTTCTCTTCCTTATCAACATAAATCATTGTATCAACTTGATCTGTAAAGTTTGTATCCAGCTCCATGAGATGATGGTCTCTAAGAAAATTGCCATATTCTTGATACTGAGCATAAGACATTTGAATGGCTATACCAGCCTGCTCTTTGATTTCAATAATGCCAATTTCTTTGACAGCCAAGGCTACACTACCTGCATAAGCACGAATTAAACCACCAGCACCTAGCTTAATTCCCCCGAAGTAGCGAGTAACCACTACGCAGACATTGGTAAGATTGTGATTCTCTAGGACACCAAGCATTGGAACTCCAGCAGTACCACTAGGTTCACCATCATCACTCGTGCGCTTAATCTCACTGCGTTCCCCTATTATAAAAGCAGAGCAGTTATGGGTAGCTTTGTAGTGTTCTTTTTTGATGGTCGTGATGAAATCACGAGCCTCTTCTTCACTATAGACACGCTTTACATGACAGATAAAGCGGGATTTTTTAATTTCTTCTTGGACCTGCCCGTCCTCTTTAATTGTTCTAAATTCCATGATTTTATTGTACTAAAAAAATACCTAAAGCGCTAGATTTTTACGAATAAAGAAGTATGAAAGTAAATCCAAATTATCTCGGTCGCTTGTTTACTGAGAAAGAATTAACCGAAGAAGAACGAGAGGCAGCAGTGAAACTGCAAGCAATGAGAAAAGAGAAGGGGAAACTATTTTGTCAACGTTGTGCCCGTCCTATTTTGGAAGAATGGTATTTGCCTGTTGGTGCTTACTATTGCAGGGAGTGCTTGCTGATGAAGCGAGTCAGGAGTGATCAAGCTTTATACTATTTTACGCAGGAGGATTTTCCGAAACAAGATGTTCTTCAATGGCGTGGCCAATTGACTCCTTTTCAAGAGAAGGTATCGGAGGGATTGATCCGAGCAGTCGAAAAGAAAGAACCGACCTTAGTTCATGCTGTGACAGGAGCTGGAAAGACAGAGATGATTTATCAAGTTGTGGCCAAAGTGATTGATGATGGTGGTGCAGTATGTTTGGCCAGCCCTCGCATAGACGTTTGTTTGGAACTGTATAGGCGCCTGCAGAATGACTTTGCTTGTGAGATAGCACTACTTCATGGCGAATCAGAGCCCTATTTTCGGACTCCCTTAGTGGTTGCAACGACGCATCAGTTATTAAAATTCTATCATGCCTTTGATTTATTGATAGTAGATGAAGTAGATGCCTTTCCTTATGTTGACAACACTATGCTTTACTACGCTGTAAAGAATAGTGTAAAGGAGGATGGTCTGAGAATCTTTTTAACAGCGACATCTACAGATGAGTTAGATAAGAAGGTTCGCACGGGAGAATTAAAACGATTGAGCTTGCCAAGACGATTTCATGGAAATCCATTGATTATTCCAAAGCCAGTTTGGTTATCGGATTTTAATCGTTGTTTAGAGAAAAGTCAGTTATCATCTAAGTTAAAGGCCTATATTGAGAAGCAGAGAAAGACTGGCTATCCATTACTAATTTTTGCATCAGAGATTCAGAAAGGCGAGAAACTAAAAGAAATCTTGCAGGTGTATTTTCCAGATGAGAAAATTGGTTTTGTGTCTTCTGTGACAGAAGACCGATTAGAGCAGGTGCAAGCTTTTCGAGATGGAGAACTAACAATACTGATCAGTACGACAATATTGGAACGCGGAGTTACCTTCCCTTGTGTGGATGTTTTCGTAGTAGAAGCTAATCATCGTCTCTTTACCAAGTCTAGCTTGATTCAGATTGGTGGGCGAGTTGGGCGTAGTATGGACAGACCAACTGGTGAGTTGCTCTTCTTTCATGATGGATTAAATACTTCTATCAAAAAGGCAATCAAGGAAATCAAGCAGATGAACAAGGAGGCGGGATTATGAATTGTTTATTATGTGGCCAGTCAACAAAGAGTGACTTGACATTTAGTCACCTCTTACTGTTTAAGAATGAGCACAACTATCTTTGCTCAGCTTGTGATTCTACTTTTGAGAAGATTGGTGAAGACCATTGTCCAAACTGCATGAAAAGAGGGTTGTCAACAACGTGTCAAGATTGTAAACTTTGGTGTGAAGATGGGATTCAAGTTGATCATAAAGCAATCTTCACCTATAATCAAGCTATGAAAGACTTCTTTAGTCGATATAAATTTGATGGGGATTTTCTGCTTAGAAAGGTTTTTACTCCTGTACTTGCGGATGAGTTGAAAAAGTATAGAGACTATGAATTTGTGGTAATTCCCCTAAGTCCTGAAAGATTGCTTGAGAGGGGATTTAATCAGGTTGAAGGTTTGGTTGAGGCAGCAGGATTTTCCTTTCAAGATTTACTAGGGAAAAGAGAAGAGAAGGCTAGTTCTTCTAAGAATCGCTCAGAACGATTAGCTACTGAAATTCCCTTTTATATTAAAACGGAAGCCCCTCTTCCTAAGAAGATTTTGGTTATTGATGACATCTATACGACAGGGGCGACTATCAATCGTGTGAAGCGACTGTTTGAAGAGGCAGGTGTTTTGGGAGTCAAAACTTTTTCCCTTGTAAGATAGGGAAAAAATTTGCAAAATGAAAATGAAAGCGTTATAATATAGTTAGAAAAATAAAAATGTTTAGAAAGAAGGTACTTATATGATTAAATATAGTATCCGTGGTGAAAACCTAGAAGTAACAGAAGCAATTCGCAATTATGTAGTTTCTAAACTCGAAAAGATCGAAAAATATTTTCAACCTGAACAAGAGTTGGATGCACGTGTCAACTTGAAAGTTTACCGTGAAAAAACAGCAAAAGTTGAAGTAACAATTCCACTTGGGTCAATTACTCTTCGTGCAGAAGATATTTCTCAAGATATGTATGGTTCTATTGATCTTGTAACAGATAAAATTGAACGCCAGATTCGAAAAAATAAAACAAAAATCGAACGCAAGAATAAAAATAAGGTTGCAACAAGCCAACTCTTTACAGATGCTCTAGTTGAAGATGCAAATGTTGTGCAGCCAAAAGTGGTTCGTTCAAAACAAATTGATTTAAAACCAATGGATTTGGAAGAAGCTCTTCTTCAAATGGACTTGTTGGGACATGATTTCTTTATCTATGTAGATGTAGAAGATCAAACAACAAATGTTTTGTATCGCCGCGAAGATGGTGAAGTTGGTTTGCTAGAAGTTAAGGAATCATAAAATCTTGACAACTATGTAAAAGTGGTTTACACAATTGTAAACCACTTTTGTATTGCACCATTATGAGAGGTATAAATGGAGGTAGTTATGAAAGACGTGGTGATTGTTTCGGCAGTGCGGACTCCTATAGGCTCCTTTGGAGGAAGCTTGAAGAATGTTTCAGCTGTTGATTTGGGATCTTTGGTCATTAAGAGCGCTTTGGAAAAAGCGAATATTAAACCAGAGCAAGTAGATGAAGTGATTATGGGGAATGTCCTTGGCGCAGGTTTAGGCCAAAACGTGGCTCGCCAAATGAGTATTCATGCGGGACTTCCTGAATTTACACCAGCCTTTACTATTAATAAGGTTTGTGGTTCTGGGTTGAAGGCAGTTCAGTTAGCTGCTCAAGCGATTCAGTGTGGCGATGCAGATATTGTCGTAGCTGGTGGTGCAGAAAACATGAGTCAGGCACCATATGTTTTGCCAAGCTTCCGTTGGGGTGGCCGTATGGGCGATTCGAAAGTGGTAGACACCATGATTAAGGACGGTTTGTCTGATGCTTTTAACGAATACCATATGGGGATTACAGCTGAGAATGTGGCTGAAGAATATGGTATTAGCCGGGATGAACAAGATGCTCTTGCTTTGGAATCACAAAAACGAGCAGTGGCGGCTATAGAATCTGGACGTTTTAAGAAAGAGATTGTTCCAGTGGTCATTCCTCAACGCAAAGGTGATCCTATTGTCTTTGATACAGATGAATTTCCTAGAAAAGATGCCAGCTTGGAGAGCTTGTCTAAGCTAGGTCCTGTTTTCAAAAAAGACGGTTCTGTTACAGCGGGAAATGCCTCAGGTATCAATGATGGGGCAGCAGCTGTCTTGGTCATGAGTGCTGAAAAAGCTAAAGAATTAGGACTTCCAGTGATTGTCCGAATTCGTTCGTATGCAAGTGCAGGTTTGGATCCTAAGATGATGGGATGTGGACCGATTTATGCGACTCGCAAGGCGCTTGAAAAAGGCAATTTGACAGTTGATGATCTCGACTTGATTGAGTCAAATGAAGCCTTTGCTGCTCAGGCTTGTGCGGTTGGGAAAATACTTGGATTTAACACAGATATTGTCAATGTCAATGGTGGTGCGATTGCTCTTGGTCACCCAATTGGAGCTTCAGGCTGCCGTATCCTAGTGACTCTGGTATATGAGATGATGAAACGTGATGCCAAAACTGGTTTAGCAACTCTCTGTATCGGGGGAGGGATGGGAACAGCCCTCATCGTTGAACGTTAGATGGTAGTAATCTTAGTGCAGGAGGATAATGAGCTTATTCTCCTTTTTGCATTAAAACCATAAAAAAATCAATAAGGAAAAGGAGGCTTACCACTTTTTAAAGGTCGCTTTTTAAGGGCATTTGTGATATAATAATGCGCAAGAGGTTTAGAATGAAAAAAAATAATTTAACCCCGATTTCTGCGGTTCTACTAGGGATTGCAACTTTCGGAACCTTAACAATGCTGATTATTTTTTCACAAAATAATGTTGTAACAATCAGTGCCTTGTTTTTATTTGTACTTCTTTATCTGCTTTTATTCATCTGGCAAAAAAAACGGTATGAAAAGAGCGAAATTGAACAAATAAAATACGTAAACCATCAAGCGGAAGATAGCTTGAACACGCTGCTCGATCAAATGCCAGTTGGTGTTCTGAAATTAGACTTATCTAGTGGCGAAGTCGAATGGTTTAATCCTTATGCTGAGTTGATTTTGACGACTGAAGAAGGCGAAATTGATGTTGACTTGATTCAAACCATTATCAAAGCTTCTGTGGGGAACCCTGGTTCTTATGCTAACTTGGGGGAAACACGCTATGCTGTTCATATGGACAAGGTTTCGGGTGTCCTGTATTTCTTTGACGTTTCAGGGGAATACGAAGCAACTGTCGAATTGGTAACCAGTCGACCAGTGATTGGGGTTATCTCGGTAGACAACTACGATGATCTAGAAGATGCAACCTCCGACTCCGATATTAGTCATATCAATAGTTTTGTGGCAAATTTTGTTTCAGAATTTGCTAGTAAGTATGCTATGTTTTCTCGGCGTGTGGGGATGGACCGCTTTTATTTATTTACTGATTACACAGTTCTAGAGGGCTTGATGAATGATAAATTCTCTGTGATTGATGCCTTTCGTGAGGAGGCAAAACAGAGACAGCTGCCATTGACCTTGAGCATGGGCTTTTCTTATGGTGATGGAAATCATGATGAGATAGGGAAAGTTGCTCTAAGGAACTTAAACCTAGCTGAGGTTCGTGGTGGGGACCAAGTAGTTGTCAAGGAAAATGATGAAACCAAGAACCCAGTCTACTTTGGTGGTGGTTCCGCAGCCTCTGTTAAGAGAACAAGAACACGTACCAGAGCAATGATGACAGCCATTTCTGATAAGATTCGAAGTGTAGACCAAGTCTTTGTAGTCGGGCACAAGAATCTGGATATGGATGCCTTGGGGTCTGCGGTCGGTATGCAGCTGTTTGCGAGCAATATCACTGAAAATAGCTATGCGGTCTACGATGCAGATCAAATGTCACCAGATATCGAGCGTGCGGTCAACTTTTTGGAAAAAGAGGGTGTCACTAAGCTCTTGCCTCTGGCTGATGCGATGAGATTGGTCACCAAGCGCTCTTTGTTGATTTTAGTGGATCATTCCAAGACGGCTTTGACTTTATCGAAAAATTTTTACGAACTGTTCACTCAAACCATTGTCATTGACCATCATAGACGTGATCAGGATTTTCCAGAGAATGCAGTCATCACCTATATCGAAAGTGGAGCAAGTAGTGCGAGTGAGTTGGTCACAGAGTTGATTCAGTTCCAAAATTCTAAGAAAAATCGTTTAAGTCGTATGCAGGCCAGTGTTTTGATGGCTGGTATGATGCTGGATACCAAGAATTTCACATCTCGAGTAACGAGTCGAACCTTTGATGTAGCTAGCTACCTCAGAACACGTGGAAGCGATAGTATTGCTATCCAGGAGATTGCTGCGACAGATTTTGAGGAATACCGAGAGGTAAATGAACTCATTTTACAAGGTCGTAAGTTAGGTTCAGATGTCTTAATTGCCCAAGCTAAGGATTCGACCACTTATGACACAGTCGTCATCAGTAAGGCTGCCGATGCTATGTTGGCTATGTCTGGTATAGAGGCTAGTTTCGTTCTAGCGAAAAATACACAAGGATTTATCTCAATCTCAGCTCGAAGTCGTAGTAAAATCAATGTGCAACGCATTATGGAAGAGCTGGGTGGTGGAGGTCACTTTAATCTAGCAGCTGCGCAAATCGAGAATATGAGTCTGTCAGAAGTAGGAGAAAAATTGACTCAACTTGTCTTAGATGAACTAAAAGAAAAGGAGAAAGAAGAATGAAAGTAATCTTTTTAGCAGATGTCAAAGGAAAAGGGAAAAAAGGCGAAATCAAGGAAGTGCCAACTGGCTACGCCCAAAACTTCTTGATTAAAAAGAATTTGGCTAAGGAAGCGACTGCTCAGGCAATCGGTGAATTGCGTGGAAAACAGAAGTCTGAAGAAAAGGCTCATGCAGAGATGTTAGCAGAGGCAAGAGCCATCAAGGCCAAACTTGAAGCAGAAGAGACTGTCGTAGAGTTTGTTGAAAAAGTTGGACCAGATGGCCGTACCTTTGGATCCATCACCAACAAGAAAATTGCAGAAGAATTGCAAAAGCAGTTTGGTATCAATATTGACAAGCGTCATATTCAAGTAAAGGCACCAATTCGAGCAGTAGGTTTGATTGATGTACCAGTGAAAATCTACCAAGATGTTACAAGTGTCATCAATCTTCGTGTAAAAGAAGGGTAAGTTTACAACTTCTTGACAAGATTGTAAAAGGAAGGAAAGTCGGATGGCAGAAGTAGAGGAACTGCGAGTTCAACCTCAGGATATTTTGGCCGAACAATCTGTTCTGGGGGCTATTTTTATAGATGAGAGCAAACTCGTTTTTGTCCGAGAATACATTGATTCTCGTGACTTCTTTAAGTATGCTCATCGGTTGATTTTCCAAGCGATGGTAGACTTGTCGGATCGTGGAGAAGCGATCGATGCGACAACGGTTCGAACGATTTTGGATAACCAAGGGGATCTCCAAAATATTGGTGGCTTGTCTTACCTTGTCGAAATTGTCAACTCTGTACCAACTTCAGCTAACGCGGAGTATTACGCTAAAATCGTAGCAGAAAAGGCTATGCTTCGTCGTTTGATTTCCAAGTTGACAGAGTCTGTCAACCAAGCCTATGAAGCTTCTAAGCCTGTAGATGAAATCATTGCTCAAGCTGAAAAGGGACTCATTGATGTTAGTGAAAACGCCAATCGTAGTGGTTTCAAGAACATCCGTGATATTCTAAATATCAACTTTGGGAACCTAGAAGTTCGGTCACAACAAACAACGGATATAACTGGTATTGCAACGGGCTACCGTGATTTGGATCATATGACGACAGGTCTCCATGAGGAGGAACTAATTATTATCGCAGCTCGTCCTGCAGTCGGTAAAACAGCCTTTGCCTTGAACATTGCTCAGAATATCGGAACCAAGTTAGACAAGACTGTAGCTATCTTTTCACTGGAAATGGGTGCGGAAAGTCTAGTAGACCGTATGTTGGCGGCCGAAGGCTTGGTGGAGTCCCATTCTATCCGTACGGGTCAATTGACCGATGAAGAATGGCAAAAGTATACCATTGCCCAAGGGAATTTGGCCAACGCGAGTATCTATATCGATGATACACCAGGGATTCGGATCACGGAAATTCGCTCTCGCTCACGTAAACTGGCTCAAGAAACAGGCAATCTAGGCTTGATTTTGATAGACTACCTACAGCTTATTACAGGGACTGGTCGTGAGAACCGTCAACAAGAAGTTTCTGAAATTTCTCGTCAGTTGAAAATTCTAGCCAAGGAATTAAAAGTTCCAGTAATTGCTCTCAGTCAGTTATCTCGTGGAGTGGAACAGCGTCAGGATAAGAGACCAGTCTTGTCTGATATTCGTGAATCGGGTTCTATCGAGCAGGATGCGGATATCGTAGCCTTTCTATACCGTGACGACTACTACGATCGTGCGGGTGAAGAAGAGGAAGGAATTCCAAATAACAAGGTTGAGGTTATCATCGAGAAAAACCGTAGTGGAGCTCGTGGAACGGTGGAATTGATTTTCCAAAAAGAATACAATAAATTTTCAAGTATCTCAAAGAGGGAGGCATAAGATGTCAGATGCATTTACAGATGTAGCCAAGATGAAAAAAATCAAAGAAGAAATCAAGGCGCATGAGGGACAAGTCGTTGAAATGACTTTGGAGAATGGCCGTAAGCGCCAAAAAAATAGATTGGGTAAGCTAATTGAGGTTTATCCATCTCTATTTATCGTTGAATTTGGGGATGTTGAAGGAGACAAACAAGCTAATGTTTACGTTGAATCCTTCACCTACTCAGATATCTTGACAGAGAAGAATTTGATTCGCTATCTAGACCAAGAATCCTAAAATCAAGTGGGCTTTGCTCACTTTTTTCTTTTTTTTCCCGAATAGTATAAACGAGGGTAACCTCGGAAATTTATATTATTAAGGAGAATGAATGACGTTTTTTAAATCAGGAGTTAAGAAGAGTAGATGTACTCAGTTGAGTGTAGGGCTGGCTACTTTGTTCGTTACGAGTACCTTTTTGTTTGGTGGGGAATCGGTTCAAGCCGACAGTGTAGCGCGTGGAGATGATTATCCGCTTCACTACAAAAATGGTAGTGTTGAAATCGATCAGTGGCGGATGTATTCTCGCCAGTGTACCTCTTTTGCGGCCTTTCGTTTGAGTAGTGTAAATGGCTTTGAGATTCCTCCTGCCTACGGAAATGCAAATGAATGGGGACATCGTGCAAGGCGAGAAGGCTACCGTGTGGATACTAAGCCAGAAGTTGGGGCTATTGCTTGGTCGACAGAAGGTTATTATGGGCACGTGGCCTGGGTATCAAATGTGTCGGGGGATACGATTGAAATCGAAGAGTATAACTATGGAGTTAGGGAGAAATACAATCGTCGAAGCGTAAAAGCTAGCTCTATGACAGGTTTTATCCATTTTAAGGACTTGGTAGGGAATGGTGGTAGAACTGGAAATCCTATCAGATCAGGGTTGGCGTCTAGTGGGACTCATACGTTTACTCAAAAGTCTGCCATTCGAAACCAGCCGTCAAGTACAGCGCAAGTTATCGACTACTACTATCCTGGTGAAAATGTTAGCTACGATCAAATCGTAGAAAAGGAAGGTTATAAGTGGCTTAGTTACCTATCCTATAGTGGAATGAGGAGATATGTCCAGTATACGGAAACAGAATCGGTGGAGAATGGTTGGAAGAAGCAAAACGGTATTTGGAATTACCGTGAGAATGGGAAACTCGCAACTGGTTGGAAGAAAATAAATGGCAGTTGGTATCACTTCAAAGAAAATGGAACCATGTCAACAGGTTGGGTGAAGGATGGCTCGCATTGGTACTATCTAAAGGCATCAGGGGAGATGCAGACGGGTTGGCTCAAGGAAAATGGAACATGGTATTATTTGGAAAGTTCAGGGGCTATGAAGTCTAGTCAGTGGTTCCAGGTAGGCGGAAAATCTTACTACGTCAATGCTTCAGGGGCTTTAGCAGTGAATACTACTGTGGATGGCTATCGCGTGGATAGTAATGGAGCTAGAATCTAGGGTACAGAAAGTAGACAAAAAGAGAGAGTTTCTCCACCATTTTCCTATTCTTCTCAATGGTATTTTTCCCTGCTTTCCTTTATAATGGGTGTATGGACAAGAAAAAATTATTATTAATTGATGGATCTTCAGTTGCTTTTCGAGCTTTTTTTGCGCTCTATCAGCAGCTGGATCGTTTTAAAAATGCTAATGGCCTTCATACCAATGCAATCTATGGCTTTCAACTCATGTTGAATCATGTCTTAGAGCGGGTTGAGCCTAGTCATGTTTTGGTAGCTTTTGATGCAGGTAAGACGACTTTTCGAACAGAGATGTATGCAGACTACAAGGGTGGACGTGCTAAAACTCCAGATGAGTTTCGTGAGCAATTTCCCTTCATTCGTGAGTTGTTAGACCATCTTGGGATTCGTCACTATGAGCTGCCCCAGTATGAAGCGGATGATATCATCGGGACCCTAGGTCGATTGGCTGAGAAGGATTCTTTTGATGTGACAATCGTTAGCGGAGATAAGGATTTGATCCAGTTGACGGATGAGCATACGGTGGTTGAGATTTCCAAGAAAGGTGTGGCTGAGTTTGAGGCCTTTACACCAGATTACCTTATGGAAAAGATGGGTCTCACACCAGCTCAGTTTATCGATCTTAAGGCCCTGATGGGAGACAAATCAGATAATATCCCAGGCGTCACTAAGATTGGTGAAAAGACAGGTATCAAACTCTTGCTAGAACACGGTTCGCTTGAGGGAATTTATGAAAATATCGATGGGATGAAGGCATCTAAGATGAAGGAAAATCTCATCAACGATAAGGAACAAGCCTTCCTGTCTAAAACCTTGGCGACCATTGAGACTCAGGCACCGATTGAGATTGGTCTGGAAGACTTGGTATATAATGGCCCAGATGTGGAAAATCTCGGGAAATTCTACGATGAGATGGGCTTCAAACAGCTCAAGCAAGCTTTAAATGTGTCATCAACGGATGCGCCTGAAAGTTTGGATTTCGCCATCGTTGACCAAGTCAGTCAAGACATGCTGAGCGCAGACTCTATCTTCCACTTTGAACTCTTTGGTGAGAATTACCATACAGATGACTTAGTTGGTTTTGCCTGGTCCTGTGGGGATAAACTTTACGCTACAGATAAACTTGAGCTCTTGCAGGAGCCGATTCTCAAGGAATTTTTAGAAAAAACACCTCTGAAAGTGTATGACTTTAAGAAAGCTAAGGTTCTTTTAAATCGTTTTGGTTTGAATCTGCAGGCTCCTGCTTTTGATAGTCGCTTGGCCAAATACCTCCTCTCTACTGTTGAGAATAATGAAATCTCAACAATTGCTAGTCTCTACGGTCAAACATACTTGGTCGATGATGAGACTTTCTATGGTAAGGGGGTCAAGAAAGCTATCCCTGAGAGAGAGAAATTCTTGGAGCACTTGGCTCGCAAGGTTGCAGTATTGGTTGAGACTGAGCCTGTTTTGCTTGAAAAACTCAGTGAACATGGACAGTTAGATCTTCTCTATGACATGGAGCAACCTCTGGCTTTTGTCCTTGCCAAAATGGAAATCGCTGGGATCAAGGTCAAAAAAGAAACCCTTCTTGAGATGCAGGCTGAAAATGAGGTCGTCATTGAGCAACTCACTCAAGAAATCTACGAGTTAGCTGGTGAGGAGTTTAATATCAATTCCCCTAAGCAGTTGGGCGTGCTGCTCTTTGAAAAGCTCGGTCTTCCTCTAGCATACACCAAGAAAACTAAGACAGGTTACTCAACAGCCGTGGATGTGCTAGAGCGATTGGCTCCTATTGCGCCGATTGTTAAGAAAATCCTCGATTACCGTCAGATTGCGAAGATTCAATCTACCTATGTGATTGGTTTGCAGGATTGGATTTTGGATGATGGCAAGATTCACACGCGCTACGTGCAAGATTTGACCCAGACCGGACGTTTGTCTAGTGTAGATCCAAACTTACAAAATATCCCTGTTCGTTTGGAGCAAGGCCGTCTCATTCGTAAGGCCTTTGTACCTGAGTGGGAGGATAGTGTTCTTCTTAGCTCGGATTATTCACAGATTGAATTGCGCGTTTTGGCTCATATTTCTAAGGATGAGCACTTAATTAAAGCCTTCCAAGAGGGAGCAGATATCCATACCTCGACAGCCATGCGGGTCTTTGGAATTGAACGCCCTGAGGATGTGACTCCAAACGACCGTCGTAATGCCAAGGCGGTTAACTTCGGAGTGGTTTACGGAATTTCAGACTTTGGCTTGTCTAATAATCTAGGCATCAGCCGTAAGGAAGCAAAAGCCTACATTGACACTTACTTTGAACGCTTCCCAGGTATTAAAAACTACATGGATGAGGTGGTGCGTGAGGCGCGTGATAAGGGCTATGTAGAGACTCTCTTCAAGCGTCGTCGTGAGTTGCCAGATATCAATTCACGCAACTTCAACATTCGTGGTTTTGCAGAGCGGACGGCCATCAACTCTCCTATCCAGGGCTCAGCAGCAGATATTCTCAAGATTGCTATGATCCAGCTAGACAAGGCTTTGGTAGCGGGTGGTTATCAGACCAAGATGCTGTTGCAAGTGCACGATGAAATCGTCCTTGAGGTTCCAAAGGCAGAACTAGCAGCCGTCAAAGTACTAGTGAAACAAACCATGGAAGAAGCCATCCAGCTCAGTGTTCCCCTGATCGCTGATGAGAATGAAGGAGCAACTTGGTACGAGGCTAAATAAGAAAGATATGATAGAGTTTGAAGTACTTGCCTTCAAACTCTTTTTCAAGATTTTCTGTAAGCAGTTTCCTTGACTTATCCTTTTTTTTGCGTTATCATATGTCCATATAAGATACGGGAGTCTGTGTACAGTCTGAGAGGAAGTGTTAAACTTCGACCGCACCTGATCTGGGTAATGCCAGCGTAGGGAAGGATACTTAGCCGAATTCTGCACCTTTTCCGTATATGGAAGGGGTTTTCTTTTTGTCAAAAGGAAGCCTAGAAGAGGAGGTTTTTATGAAAGCAAGCATTGCCTTGCAAGTCTTGCCCCTATCACAGGGGATTGACCGGATTGCTATTATCGATCAGGTTATTGCTTATCTGCAAGCTCAGTCCGTGACCATGGTGGTGACACCCTTTGAAACGGTCTTGGAAGGAGAGTTTGATGAGCTCATGCGCATTCTCAAAGAAGCGCTAGAAGTGGCAGGGCAGGAGGCAGATAATGTCTTTGCCAATGTCAAAATAAATGTAGGAGAGATTTTAAGCATCGATGAGAAACTTGAAAAGTATGATGAGACGACACATTAGTCTTTTGGGCTTTATAGGAGTCTTGTCGGTCTGGCAGTTAGCGGGAATATTCAAACTTTTACCCAAGTTTATCCTACCAACTCCCTTTGAAATTCTCCAGGCCTTTGTTCGTGACAGAGAATTTCTCTGGCACCATAGCTGGGCGACCTTGAGAGTGGCTTTACTCGGACTAGTCTTAGGAGTCTTGATTGCCTGTCTCATGGCGGTGCTTATGGACAGTCTGGCTTGGCTCAATGACTTGATTTACCCTATGATGGTGGTTGTTCAGACCATTCCTACCATTGCCATAGCCCCTATTCTGGTCTTGTGGCTAGGTTATGGGATTTTGCCCAAGATTGTCTTGATTATCCTGACGACAACCTTCCCTATCATCGTCAGTATTTTAGATGGTTTTAGGCATTGTGACAAGGATATGCTGACCTTATTTAGTCTGATGCGTGCAAATCCTTGGCAAATTCTTTGGCATTTTAAAATTCCGGTCAGCCTGCCCTACTTTTATGCAGGTCTGAGGGTCAGTGTCTCCTACGCCTTTATCACAACAGTGGTATCTGAGTGGTTGGGAGGCTTTGAAGGACTAGGTGTTTACATGATTCAGTCCAAGAAACTGTTTCAGTATGATACCATGTTTGCCATTATTATTCTGGTGTCGATTATCAGCCTTTTGGGTATGAAATTGGTCGATATTAGCGAAAAATATGTGATTAAATGGAAACGTACTTAAATAGAGCGTTTTAGAAAAAGAAAAGAGGAAATGAAAATGAAGAAAACATGGAAAGTGTTTTTAACGCTTGTAACAGCTCTTGTAGCTGTCGTGCTTGTGGCTTGTGGTCAAGGGACTGCTTCTAAGGATAACAAAGAAGCAGAACTCAAGAAGATTGACTTTATTCTAGACTGGACGCCAAATACCAACCACACAGGGCTTTATGTAGCCAAGGAAAAAGGCTATTTCAAAGAAGCTGGAGTGGATGTTGATTTGAAATTGCCACCAGAAGAAAGCTCTTCTGACTTGGTTATCAATGGTAAGGCACCATTTGCTATCTATTTCCAAGACTACATGGCTAAGAAATTGGAAAAAGGGGCAGGAATCACTGCCGTTGCAGCTATCGTAGAACACAATACATCAGGGATCATCTCACGTAAATCTGACAATGTCAGCAGTCCAAAAGACTTGGTTGGTAAGAAATACGGAACTTGGAATGACCCAACGGAACTGGCTATGTTGAAAACCTTGGTAGAATCACAAGGTGGAGACTTTGAAAAGGTTGAAAAAGTACCAAACAACGACTCAAACTCCATTACACCGATTGCCAATGGCGTTTTTGACACTGCTTGGATCTACTACGGTTGGGATGGTATCCTTGCTAAATCTCAAGGAGTGGATGCTAACTTCATGTATTTGAAAGACTATGTCAAGGAGTTTGACTACTACTCACCAGTCATCATCGCTAACAACGACTATCTCAAAGACAACAAAGAAGAAGCTCGTAAAGTCATCCAAGCTATTAAAAAAGGCTACCAATATGCCATGGAACACCCAGAAGAAGCTGCAGATATCCTCATCAAGAATGCACCTGAGCTCAAAGAAAAACGTGACTTTGTCATCGAATCGCAAAAATACTTGTCAAAAGAATATGCAAGCGACAAGGAAAAATGGGGACAATTTGACGCTGACCGCTGGAATGCCTTCTACAAATGGGACAAAGAACATGGTATCCTTAAAGAAGACTTGACTGACAAGGGTTTCACTAACGAATTTGTAAAATAATGACAGAAATTAGACTCGAACACGTAAGCTATGCCTATGGCGATGAAAAGATTTTAGAGGACATCAACCTGCAGGTGACTTCGGGTGAAGTGGTTTCTATCCTAGGTCCAAGTGGTGTTGGAAAGACCACCCTCTTTAACCTAATCGCTGGGATTTTAGAAGTCCAGTCTGGGCGAATTGTCCTTGATGGCGAGGAAAATCCCAAGGGACGCGTGAGTTATATGTTGCAAAAGGATCTACTCTTGGAGCACAAGACGGTGCTTGGCAATATCATTTTGCCGCTCTTGATTCAAAAGGTGGATAAGGCAGAGGCTATTGCCCGAGCGGATGACATCCTTGCGACCTTCCAGTTGACTGCTGTACGGGACAAGTATCCTCACGAACTCAGCGGAGGGATGCGCCAGCGTGTAGCCTTGCTTCGGACCTACCTTTTCGGGCACAAGCTCTTTCTTCTAGACGAGGCCTTTAGTGCCTTGGATGAGATGACTAAGATGGAACTCCATGCTTGGTATCTGGAAATTCACAAACAGCTACAGCTGACGACCCTCATCATCACGCATAGTATTGAAGAGGCCCTCAATCTCAGCGACCGCATCTATATCTTGAAAAATCGTCCTGGGCAAATTGTTTCAGAAATTAAACTAGATTGGTCTGAAGGTGAGGACAAGGAAGTCCAAAAGATTGCCTACAAACGACAAATATTAGCAGAATTGGGCTTAGATAAGTAGAAAAATAGGGAGTTGGTGAAGATTATCCTTTACCAGCGCCCTTTTTCTTTTAAAAAATCAAAAATTTCGGTATAATAGTCAAAGATAGTCAAGGTTCAAAGAAGGAGTTTGATTTACTATGAGATTTAAAAATACATCAGATCACATCGAAGCCTATATCAAGGCGATTTTAGACCAGTCTGGTATCGTGGAATTGCAGCGGAGCCAGTTGGCAGATACCTTTCAGGTTGTGCCAAGTCAGATCAACTATGTCATCAAGACACGCTTTACGGAAAGTAGAGGTTACTTGGTTGAGAGCAAGCGTGGTGGCGGAGGCTACATTCGAATAGGCCGGATTGAGTTTTCCAGTCATCATGAGATGCTCCGCGATTTGCTTTACTCGATTGGTGAGCGAGTTAGTCAGGAGATCTATGAGGACATTCTCCAGCTTTTGGTGGAACAGGACTTGATGACCAAGCAGGAGATGACCTTGCTGACTTCAGTAGCAACGGATCGTGTCCTAGGGGAAGAATCCTCAGTTGTCCGTGCCAATATGCTCCGACAGCTATTACAAGAGGTAGATAGAAAAGAGAAGTAAGATGAACTATTCAAAAGCATTGAATGAATGTATCGAAAGTGCCTACATGGTTGCTGGCCATTTTGGAGCTCGTTACCTAGAGTCTTGGCACTTGTTGATTGCCATGTCTAATCACAGTTACAGTGTGGCAGGTGCGACTTTAAATGATTATCCTTATGAAATGGACCGTTTAGAAGAGGTTGCGTTGGAACTGACTGAAACGGACTATAGCCAGGACGAAACCTTTACGGAATTGCCTTTTTCCCATCGTTTAGAGGTTCTCTTTGCAGAAGCAGAGTATGTGGCCTCAGTGGTCCATGCTAAGGTGCTAGGGACAGAGCATGTCCTCTATGCAATCTTGCATGATGGCAATGCCTTGGCGACTCGCATCTTGGAGAGAGCAGGTTTTTCTTATGAAGACCAGAAAGATCAGGTCAGAATTGCCGCTCTTCGTCGCAATCTAGAAGAGCGTGCTGGCTGGACTCGAGAAGATCTTAAGGCTTTGCGTCAACGTCATCGCACAGTAACTGACAAGCAAAATTCCATGGCCAATATGATGGGCATGCCTCAAGCTCAAAGTGGCGGTCTAGAGGATTATACTCATGACCTGACGGAGCAAGCGCACTCTGGCAAGTTAGAACCAGTTATCGGTCGAGACAAGGAAATCACACGTATGATTCAAATCTTGAGCCGTAAAACCAAGAACAATCCTGTCTTGGTTGGTGATGCTGGTGTCGGGAAAACAGCTCTGGCACTTGGTCTTGCTCAGCGTATTGCTAGTGGGGATGTACCTGCGGAAATGGCTAAGATGCGCGTTTTGGAGCTTGATTTGATGAATGTTGTTGCGGGGACACGTTTTCGTGGGGACTTTGAAGAACGTATGAACAATATCATCAAGGATATCGAGGAAGATGGCAAAGTGATCCTCTTTATCGATGAACTCCACACCATTATGGGTTCTGGAAGCGGTATTGATTCGACTCTGGATGCTGCCAATATTTTGAAACCAGCCTTAGCTCGCGGAACTTTGAGAACAGTTGGGGCCACCACTCAGGAAGAATACCAAAAACACATCGAAAAAGATGCTGCCCTTTCTCGTCGTTTTGCCAAAGTTACGATTGAAGAGCCAAGTTTAGCTGACAGCATGACTATTTTGCAAGGTTTAAAGGCCACCTATGAGAAACACCACCGTGTGCAAATCACAGATGAAGCCGTTGAAACAGCTGTCAAGATGGCGCATCGTTACTTGACCAGTCGTCACTTGCCAGACTCTGCTATCGACCTCTTGGATGAAGCAGCGGCAACCGTTCAAAACAAATCCAAGCATGTGAAAGCAGACGAATCCGGCTTGAGTCCAGCTGAAAAGGCCTTGATGGATGGCAAGTGGAAACAAGCTGCCCAGTTAATCGCAAAAGAGCAGGAAGTCCCTGTCTATAAAGACTTGGTAACAGAGACTGAAATCCTGACTACCTTGAGTCGCTTGTCAGGAATTCCAGTTCAAAAACTGACGCAAACGGATGCTAAGAAATATCTGAACTTGGAAGCTGAACTACACAAACGTGTCATCGGCCAAGATCAAGCTGTTTCAAGTATTAGCCGTGCCATTCGCCGCAATCAGTCAGGGATTCGCAGTCACAAGCGTCCGATTGGTTCCTTTATGTTCCTAGGGCCGACAGGAGTCGGTAAGACCGAATTGGCAAAGGCTCTGGCAGAAGTCCTCTTTGATGACGAATCAGCCCTTATCCGCTTTGATATGAGCGAATATATGGAGAAATTCGCAGCTAGCCGTCTCAATGGAGCTCCTCCGGGCTATGTGGGCTACGAAGAAGGTGGGGAGTTGACTGAGAAGGTTCGCAACAAACCATACTCCGTTCTCCTCTTTGATGAGGTAGAGAAGGCCCACCCAGACATCTTTAATGTCCTCTTGCAAGTCTTGGACGACGGTGTTTTGACAGATAGCAAGGGACGCAAGGTGGACTTTTCAAATACCATTATCATCATGACGTCAAACCTTGGTGCGACAGCCCTTCGTGACGACAAGACGGTCGGTTTTGGAGCCAAAGACATTCGTTTTGACCAGGAAAATATGGAAAAACGCATCTTTGAAGAGTTGAAAAAAACTTATCGACCAGAGTTTATTAACCGTATTGATGAAAAGGTGGTCTTCCACAGCTTAGATAGCGAACACATGCAAGAAATTGTCAAGATTATGGTGAAACCATTGATTGCTAGCCTCGCTGAGAAGGGCATCGACTTGAAACTGCAAGCTTCAGCATTGAAGTTACTAGCAAGCCAAGGATATGATCCAGAAATGGGAGCTCGCCCACTTCGCAGAACCCTGCAAACAGAAGTGGAAGACAAGTTGGCAGAATTCCTTCTTAAGGGAGAACTGGTAGCAGGCAAGACCCTCAAGATTGGTGTCAAAGCTGGTCAATTAAAATTTGATATTGCTTAAAAATGGAGAATCAGGACTACTCCTGATTCTTTTTTTGCTACTTTTTTATAAAAAATGATAAAAAACTATTGACAAAACAAAAATATAGTATATAATAAAAACGTAGAAAACAAAAATATCAAAAATTATAAAAAGGTAAACGAGTATGAAAAAGAAAACAGCAGTGGTATTTGGGACCTTTGCCCCTCTCCATCAGGGGCATATCGATCTGATCCAGCGAGCCAAGCGTCAGTGTGATCAGGTCTGGGTAGTCGTTTCAGGCTACGAGGGAGACCGAGGTGAGCAGGTAGGTTTAAGTCTTCAAAAACGATTTCGCTATATCCGAGAGGCTTTTCGTGATGACGAATTGACCTCTGTCTGTAAGCTGGATGAGACCAATCTTCCCCGTTACCCTATGGGCTGGCAGGAGTGGTTAGACCAGATGTTAGCGGAGATTTCCTATGATGAAACCCAGCAAGAACTGACTTTCTTTGTGGGAGAAGAAGAATACCAGCAAGAACTAGCTAAACGTGGATTTGGCACTGTCTTGCAAGAAAGAAAGTTTGGTATCTCAGCGACTATGATTCGAGAAAATCCAAGCAAATATTGGAAATACATCGCTCAACCCTTCCGACGTCAGTTTACCAAGAAAGTCTTGATCATGGGAAGTGCTAGCAATGGGAAGACCACTCTAGCCAAGGATTTGGCAAGGTATTACGATGCGCCTGTTAGTCTGGAATACGCGCGTGAGTACCAGATCAAAAACAATGTCCGCGACGATGAATTGACTCCAAAGGATTACTATTATCTCCTGCTGGGACAGTATGACCAGACCTCAAAACTAATCGATAGCAATGCCAATCGAGGCCTAGTGATAGCCGATACCAACTCATTGGTAACCAAGGGTTACTATGACTATTACATGGAGACAGAGGACCAAGGGGACTTATCAGGAGAAACCTTTGACAATCTCTTTGCCTCTATCTTGGCCAAGGAAAAATGGGACTTGATTCTCTTTGTGCAACCTGTGGGTTCCTATGTCAATGACGGATTTAGAGATATGACCATGGCAGAAGACCACATTCGCTACAGTTTTTCCCAGCATTTGGATCAGATGAGGGAGCTATACTTAACGACCATTCCACTAGTTTATCTAGCGGAGGATTATCTAGGCAATTATGAAGCAGCAAAAGTGGCTATTGATGCCATTTACCAAGCAGATTAGGAGAAAATTATGAAAACAGTAACTAAAAAAATCACACAATTTATCGAAAACTTTAAAAATGTTCATGCAGAAGCCCGTAAGATCGGTTTTGCAGGAATCATGCGCTTGCTATGGAAAGATCTCTTTGTCGGCCGTAGCCTTTTCCAGTGGTTGTATCTTATCGCCCTGTCAAGTGTTCCCTTGATTTTGGAATTCACACAAAATACGGAAAGCCATGACTGGCTGAGCTTGTTTGCATCTTGGACTGGGATTGTCTGTGTTATCTTGGTAGCAGAAGGGCGTGCAAGCAATTATCTCTTTGGAGCCATTAACTCAGCAATCTACTTGATCTTGGCCATGAATGCGACTTTTTATGGCGAAGTTTTGACGACCGTTTACTTCTTTGTCATGCAGCCGATTGGTCTCTATGCTTGGTTGTCCAATCGTATCAATGATCAAGGAAAACCAGAAGAATCCCACTTTGAAGCTAAGAAATTATCTGTTCTTGACTGGCTCAAGTACTTGGTCTTGACTGCTATTATCTGGATTGGTATGGGCTTGGCTTATCAAAGTATCAATAGTGCTCGACCTTTCCGTGATAGTGTAACCGATGCGACCAATGGTGTTGGTCAGCTCTTGATGACACGTCTTTACCGCGAGCAATGGATTTTCTGGATTGCAACCAATCTCTTTAGTATCTACCTCTGGTGGGGTGAAAATATCCACATTCAAGGGATGTACTGGGTTTACACACTCAACAGTCTAGTGGGATGGTACCAATGGACCAAGGCAGTTCGAAAGGAGGCATAAGATGGCAGATACGATGATTCCAGCAGGGATGACGGAAAAAGAATATTATGAAATCCATGCCAGTCAGGAGGAGTTTTTGGATTGGTACTACAAGCAGGAACTCCCTCAATATGAAAAACCAAGTGTGACAGTGGATATGGTAGCCTACTGCTTTGTCGAAGGAAAGATCAAACTCTTGCTGATCCGTCGCAAGGCTCACCCTTATCAAAACTGTTTGGCTTTGGTTGGAGGCTTTATGGACAAGGGAGAAGATGCTGCGCATGCCTGTCAACGTGAGGTGAGAGAAGAAGTCAATCTGGATTTACCTTTGGAAAAAATCGAGCAATTGATGACCGTATCGACTCCCGGGCGTGACCCACGGGGCTGGACAGTGACCATTGCCCACTTAGTGTACCTACCTAGTCGTGCCTTAGACCTCGTTCAGGCAGGAGACGATGCTAAGGATGTTGTTTTTGTAGATGTCGATTTCCAGACAGGCAAATGCTTCCTAGAGGGAGTCGAGCTGGACGAGGGAGCCTTCGCCTTTGACCATTATGCCATTATCCAAGAATCCATCAAACGAATCCAAGGCCGTCTCGACTGGAATCCAACCTTCCTCTATCTGCTAGAGGAAGAGTTCACTGTCTACGAGGGAACTGAACTGGTCAATCTCATCAACCCAGGACGCCCCATCGTCAGCAATAACTTTTTAGTAAAATACGGCGAATATGTAGAAGAAGTCGGACTCAAACGAGTGCCCAAAAAGAAACCAAGAAAAACCTATCGATTGAAATAAAAAGTGAGGTCGGGACAAAGTTCCCGACCTCTTTATCTACCATCATGAGATGGCTTTCTGTTGCGACTGTATTAGTAGTGGCTATCTTTCTTAGGATTACTCAACATGTGAGTAAAGAAGTCTTTATATCGATACTTGAGATAGTTCTCATGTAAAAATAACAAGGCGATATAGACAATCAAAAAGATTGTAGTAAGATAGAAGACATCAAATGCAGTTCGCGCATAGTAAGTGGCTGATTGATAAGAGCCAATTGCTCCCAAAATCAACCAAGGAAGATACTTGTAATACTTATTTAGCATAAGAGAATACCTCCTATATTCTATTTCAATGCTATTATATTCCTTTGTCTAATGCAATGCAATCGATTACACAAAAAATTTAAATTTTTAACAGGAAAATCTCCTGTTTTTCTAATTTATTACGAATAGAGATAGTGGAAGGAACAATTTTAATTCAATTTGCTGAAATTTTTAAACTAGTTTCTCTAAATAGTTGACAGATCTAAAGCCTGATGTTACAATTATATTACAAAAAGATTTCTTAATGTTTCAAAAATATTACAAAGGAGCAAAAAATGAAAAAGAAAACCTATATCAAATTGATGGCAGCGACTGTATTGGCTTCTACCTTGCTACTGGGAGCTTGTGGAAATAAAAACGAAACCACTCAAACCAGCAGCTCTGCCAAGACAAGTCAATCATCAAGTTCTAAAGCAGCTTCTTCTAGCAAAGAAAGCAAGACCCAAAAATCTTCAAGCTCAGCTTCATCTGAAAAGGCTCAGGCATCTTCTGGTCAGTCTTCTACAACAGCAGATCAGTCACAAGCGAAACCAGCACCTGAATCAAGACAAGAACAAGCAGCTCCTAGTCAACAAGCCCCTTCTCAGGCTCCATCAACTCAGCAAGGCTCTCAAGCCCAGTCTAACCAGTCAAGCTATGATCCAACAACTGACCGCAAACTTCAAGACAAGCAAGCAGAACACAACAAACGCTACAAGGGTGTTTTAACCATGGTCGATGGTGATTTCTCAGCAGCTGCAGGCAACTGGAAGGGAGCGAATGGCGAAACTATTATGGTTTCATCAGGGGGCCAATTTACAGTAGAAACTGCAGATGGAAAGAAAGAAAACTACTCTATTAGAGGTTACTCTTACACTCTTGATGATGGTAAGTATAATGCCAAAATCGGTGGAGGAAAAATCATCCAAATTACAACAGGTGCGGATGGTAAAGTTTCAAGCGTTGCCTTGATTCAATAATAAAATTTTGTGTTTTGACTCTTACTAGAAATCGTTCTGTAAAAGAGTGAGTCAACTGTTTTTCACTTAGTTTCTCCAAGAGAAAGTGGTATAATAAAAAAATCAAAGGAAAACGAGTGATAATACATGGCGGATAAATTAATCTTACCTCAAAACACACGATTGATGGGAGTATTTCTTGGATTTGTAGGTGGTTCTTTGGATGTGTTTTGCCATATTCAATACCATAGTTTGGTAGCGACACAGACAGGGAATATTCTCCTACTGATATCTGATTGGCACGACTCAAATGTCATTAATACGATGCTACGATTCTGCTCCATTATTTTCTTTTCTCTAGGATTTCTGTTTGCATTGCACATGAAAGAATACCGCAAAACGGCCTACTGGCGGGTTAAGATGCTGCTCCCTTTATTTATTGGAACTCTTATTCTACCTTTCTTTTCACGATTTCCTCTATTAGAAGTTCCTTTCATCGCTTTTGGAACAGGAATGATGATGCTAACATTTACGGGCAGTTTGATTGAAGATCATCCCTATGTCATTTTTATGACGTCTGGAAATTACCGAAAGATGTTGACCGCTTTGTATCGCATTGCTAGAAGAGAAGGAAATATCCAAGAATACCGTCGCCAGGCCTTAAATTATGGGATTGTTGTGGGAAGTTTCATAGTGGGCGCAATCAGCTTGGCTGTATTGATACATTTTCTTCATGAATGGTCTATATGGATTGTCAGCCTCAATTTGTTTTTGATTATGTCCTACTATATAGCTAGAGTGAAGCAATTAGATTTACAAGATGAAAACATATAAAAACGGCAAGACTCATTTTTGAGCTTTGCCGTTTTTGTGAGTTGTAGATGTGAGACTATGCTTTGTCTAGTTGCAAGAGGGCTTCAATCTCTGCTAGGGTGCTAGCTTGGGAAATGGCTCCACGAAGTTTGGCAGCGCCAGATGTTCCACGGAGATAGTGAGGAGCGAGGCCGCGGAATTCACGGACTGCAATTTTTTCTCCTTTGAGGCTAATTAAGCGTTTTAAGTGTTCGTAGGCGATTTTCATCTTGTCTTCAAAAGTCAAGTCAGGGAGAATTTCTCCTGTTTCAAAGTAGTGGTTGATCTGGTTGAAGAGGTAGGGATTTCCCATGGCTGCTCGGCCAATCATAACTGCGTCAGCACCAACTTCTTCGATACGCTGTTTAGCGTCTTGAACCGTACGGATGTCACCGTTGGCGATAAATGGAATCTTAGTCAGTGCTTGGGCTACATCGTGCAAGGTCTCGAGGTCTGCGTGGCCTGTGTACATTTGTTCGCGGGTACGGCCGTGCATAGCAAGGGCAGAGACACCAGCAGCCTCAGCGGCGAGAGCATTCTCCACGGCTAGGGAAGGGTCAGACCAGCCTGTGCGCATTTTGACAGTTAGGGGGATATCAAGGACAGATTGGACCTTGTTGATAATAGAGTAGATCTTGTCTGGGTCCTTGAGCCACATAGCGCCAGCTTCGTTCTTCACGATTTTGTTAACTGGGCAGCCCATGTTGATATCGACGATATCGGTCTTGGTGTTTTCTTGGATGAATTCTGCTGCGCGTGCTAGGCTGTCTTCATCGCTACCAAAGAGTTGGATAGAAACGGGATTTTCGCCTTCATCGATGTGAAGCATATGCAAGGTTTTTTCATTGTTGTATTGGATTCCCTTGTCAGAGACCATTTCCATGACAACGAGTCCAGCTCCGAGCTCTTTTGCGATGGTACGAAAGGCTGAGTTGGTCACGCCAGCCATGGGCGCTAAAACAGTACGATTGGGAATCTCAACATTGCCAATCATAAAAGGTGTATTAAGATTTGTCACGAATGAGTTCCTCCAGGTCGTTTTCATCAAAGTTATAAGTTGTTTGGCAGAATTGACAAGTGATTTCTGCCCCGTGGTCTTCCTCTTTCATTTCCTCAAGGTCTGAGCTTGGAAGGCTGGCAAGAGCGTTCATAAAACGGTCTTTGCTGCAGTCGCATTGGAAACGAATTTCTTCTTCAGATAGGCGTTTGTAGGATTCGTCACCGTAGATAGCCTTGAGGAGAGATTCGATATGGTCTTCGCTTTCCAGAAGTGTTGAGATAGCTGGCATTTCTTGGATGCGTTTCTCAAAGCGAGCAATCTCTTCTTCCTTGGCTCCTGGCAAAACTTGGAGAAGAAAACCACCGGCAACTTCGACCTTGTCGTCTTTGTCTAAAAGGACATTGAGGCCGACTGCTGAAGGAGTTTGTTGGCTTTCTGTCAGGTAATAGGCCAAGTCTTCACCGATCTCCCCAGAGATGAGAGGAGTCATGGAGTTGTAAGGATTTCCAGTACCGTAGTCTGTGATAACGAGAAATTGACCGTTTCCAACAAAAGGTCCGACTAGGACTTCACCCGTTGCAGTTTTTTTGATATCTACACCGGGGTTTTGAACGTAGCCTTTGACATTTCCCTTGGTATCTGCGACAGTGATGATGGCACCGAGAGAGCTCGTTCCAAGAACTTTAACTGTTAGCTTGGTATTTCCTTTTTCATTGGCTGCGAGAATTTGGCTAGCGATAAGGGTACGGCCAAGTGCAACAGTTGAACTGGCTTGGGTTTGATGTTTTTCTTGAGCAGTGCGGACGGTTTCAGTGCTATCAAGGACAAAAGCACGAAAGGCTCCGCTTTCTGATATTGTTTTAATAATTTTATCCATAGCTACTATTTTAGCATAAAAATGCTCAAAGGGGGAGCCGTGTGTTTGCTGTCATTTTTTAATCGTTTAATGTGTGATAATAGGTGTTAGGATTTTGAAGAAATAGAATTGTTGGTAACAATTTTTATTAATATTTTAACTTATCTTAAAATAAGCTAAAACGAACTTTTAAGTTATGGTAAACAGTTGAAAAAAAGGTTGATAAAATGGTAAAATGTTAGGAAGATAAGATAGTAAATGCATAGTTGCATAGCTTTTTTGAAAAATCATAGAAAATTGAACACACTAACTATGGGAAAACACAGAAAATTGTATATGTTTTTGGGACAGACCGTCCTATATTTTGTAATCTTACTTGGTTTGCTTTATTTTTTTAGTTACCTTGGTCAGAGCCAAGGAACCTTTATTTATAATGAGTTCTAGTTTGAAGGAGAAGAAAAACCGTGTCTAATAAACCGATAAAAGATATGATTGAAACGATTGAGCACTTTGCTCAAACACAGCCAACATATCCTGTCTACAATGTTTTAGGTCAAGAGCATACTTATGGTGATCTGAAGGCTGATTCAGATAGTTTGGCTGCAGCTATTGATCGAGTTGGCTTGCCTGAGAAATCTCCAGTCGTCGTTTTTGGTGGTCAGGAATATGAGATGTTGGCTACCTTTGTGGCGCTGACTAAGTCGGGACATGCCTATATTCCAATTGACAGCCATTCGGCCTTGGAACGTGTGGCTGCTATTGTTGAGGTAGCAGAACCGAGCTTGATTATTGCCATCTCGGATTTTCCATTAGAGCAAACTAGCACACCGATGCTGAATTTGGAGCAAGTTCATGAAGCTTTTGCTCAAGCTTCTAGCTACGAGATGACTCATCCAGTCAAGGGAGATGACAACTACTACATCATCTTTACTTCTGGTACGACTGGTAAGCCAAAGGGAGTGCAGATTTCCCATGACAATCTCCTCAGCTTTACCAACTGGATGATTACAGACAAAGAGTTTGCGACGCCAAGTCGTCCGCAGATGCTGGCCCAGCCCCCTTATTCTTTTGACCTATCTGTCATGTATTGGGCGCCAACCTTGGCACTTGGTGGTACGCTCTTCGCTCTTCCTTCAGCCATTACTCAGGATTTCAAAAAACTCTTTGCGACGATCTTTTCACTCCCGATCGCTATCTGGACCTCAACGCCTTCCTTTGCCGATATGGCCATGTTGTCAGAAGATTTCAATGGTGAGAAAATGCCTGGAATCACGCATTTCTACTTTGATGGCGAAGAATTGACGGTCAAAACAGCTCAAAAACTGCGTGAGCGATTCCCAAATGCCCGTATTATCAATGCTTACGGTCCAACAGAAGCAACAGTGGCTCTGTCAGCAGTTGCTGTGACAGACGAGATGTTGACGACTCTCAAACGCCTGCCAATCGGCTATACCAAGGCTGATTCTCCGACCTTTATCATTGATGAAGAAGGCAATAAACTGCCAAATGGTGAACAGGGAGAAATCATTGTTTCTGGGCCAGCTGTGTCAAAAGGCTATATGAACAATCCTGAAAAAACAGCGGAAGCCTTCTTTGAATTTGAAGGACTGCCAGCCTATCACACCGGAGATGTGGGAACCATGACGGATGAAGGCTTGCTTCTCTATGGTGGACGAATGGATTTCCAGATTAAGTTTAATGGTTATCGCATTGAGCTTGAAGATGTCTCTCAAAACCTCAACAAATCTCGCTTTATCGAGTCGGCTGTTGCTGTTCCACGCTATAACAAGGATCACAAGGTACAAAATCTACTAGCCTACGTTATCTTAAAGGACGGTGTCCGTGAGCAGTTTGAGCGTGATATCGATATTACCAAGGCTATCAAGGAAGACTTAGCAGATATCATGATGTCTTATATGATGCCATCGAAATTCCTCTATCGAGACAGTTTGCCACTAACGCCTAATGGTAAAATTGATATCAAGGGCTTGATTAACGAGGTAAACAGTAGATGATGGGGCTTTACAAACAGCTACCTCATTTGGAACCTTATGGCAATCTTTATTATTTTTTGTATGTGATTGCTGCGACCCTACCGATATTTATTGGGCTCTTTTTCAAGAAACGTTTTTCCTGGTATGAGGTGCTGGTTAGTCTCTTCTTTATCGTCACCATGTTGGTAGGTGGAAAGACCGATCAAATAAGTGCTCTTATCCTTTATGTTATCTGGCAAGTACTGCTTGTATCTTTCTACAAAAGGTACAGGAAACGACGGGATAGTAAATGGATATTTTACCTAGTTAGCCTTTTATCCCTATTGCCGATCGTCTTTGTGAAAGTATCTCCTGCTATTCATGGACCTCAATCTTTGTTTGGATTTTTAGGGATTTCTTACTTGACCTTTCGTGCAGTTGGGGTTATCGTTGAGTTGAGAGACGGTGTCATCAAGGATTTAACGATCTGGCAATTCTTGCGTTTTCTTCTCTTTATGCCGACCTTCTCTAGTGGTCCCATTGATCGTTTTAAACGCTTCAATGAGAATTACGAGACCATTCCTGAGCGGGATGAGCTGATGGATATGCTAGAAGAGGCTGTCAAATATATCATGCTTGGCTTCCTTTACAAGTTTATCTTGGCTCACATTTTAGGAGAAACATTATTGCCTCCGCTAAAAAATTTGGCCTTGCAGACAGGTGGAGTCTTTAACCATTATGCTCTTGCAGTTATGTATACCTTCGGTCTGGAACTCTTCTTTGACTTTGCAGGTTACTCTATGTTTGCCTTAGCCATTTCAAACTTGATGGGGATCCGTAGCCCGATCAACTTTAATAAGCCCTTTTTATCAAGGGATTTAAAGGAGTTTTGGAATCGTTGGCATATGAGTCTCTCTTTCTGGTTCCGTGACTTTGTCTTTATGCGGATGGTCATGGTATTGACCAGAAAGAAGGTCTTTAAAAATCGTAATGTAACCTCAAGCGTGGCTTATATTGTAAATATGCTGATTATGGGATTTTGGCATGGTGTGACCTGGTACTACATCGCCTATGGACTTTTCCATGGGATTGGGCTGGTCATCAATGACGCTTGGGTTCGTAAGAAAAAAGCACTCAATAAAGAACGGAAAAAAGCTGGAAAGGGTTCCTTACCTGAGAATCGCTGGATTCAGTTGCTTGGCATGGTTGTCACCTTCCATGTCGTGATGGTTTCATTCTTAATCTTTTCTGGATTTTTGAATGATTTATGGTTTAAAAAATAAAAGGATATAAAAAATGGATATCAAATCAGAAGTTATTGAAATTATTGATGAGTTGTTTATGGAAGATGTTTCTGACATGATGGATGAAGATCTTTTTGATGCCGGTGTCTTAGATAGCATGGGAACGGTTGAATTGATTGTTGAGATTGAAAACCGTTTTGACATTCGTGTTCCAGTGACGGAGTTCGGTCGTGATGACTGGAATACGGCTAATAAAATCGTGGAAGGTATTGCGGAGTTAAAGAATGCTTAAACGCTTGTGGCTGATCTTTGGGCCTATCTTCATCGCTGGATTTTTGGTTCTTCTACTCATCTTTTTTTATCCAAGTACAACAAGCCATAATCTGACGGAGGAGAAGTACTCTGCAGCTTCCATCAGTAGAGAAAGTTTTAAAGAGAGAAGTCAAAAAGTGAGGGCGCTAACGGATCCCAATATGCGTTTTGTCCCTTTTCTAGGGTCAAGTGAATGGATTCGATTTGATAGTGTCCATCCAGCTGTTTTAGCAGAAAAATACAATCGTCCCTATCGCCCGTACTTTATGGGTCAGGCAGGAGCGGCCTCGCTTAATCAATATTTCGGTTTGCAGCAGATTCTGCCAGAAATCGAGGAAAAGCAGGCGGTGTTTGTCATCTCTCCTCAGTGGTTTACAGAGACGGATTACGAGCCAGCGGCGTTTCAGAGATTCTTTAATAGCGACCAGTTGACAGCTTTTTTGGAAAATCAATCTGGGGACATCTCGGCTAAGCATGCTGCGACGCGTTTGTTGAAGCAGAACCCGAGTGTGGCATTGAAAGGCATCCTTCAAAAGCTTTCAAAAGGAGAGGACTTGTCAGATGCTGATCGACTTATCATCAACGTCTTTGCACGATTCAATGAAAAGCAGTCCTCTCTTTTTGGTCAATTTTCCATTCGGGGGAAACTCAAGTACAAAGAACATGTAGAAAACTATTTAAAAGATCTTCCTGATCAGTTTTCTTATGACGCTTTAGAAGAAATTGCCCGTAAAGATGCAGAGGCAAATACGACCAATAATGATATGGGGATGGAGAATCATTTCTACACGTATGAGGTCAAAAAAGACTTAAAAAAATGGGAAGGGTATCAAAAAAATTATAACTTCCTAAAGTCGTCTGAATACAATGATTTGCAGCTGGTTCTCAATCAATTTGCCAAATCAAAAGTCAATGTGCTCTTTGTTATCCAGCCCGTCAACAAGAAATGGATGGAATACACAGAACTCAGTGAAGAAATGTATCAACATGCAGTGGAGAAAATTCGTTACCAGTTAGAAAGTCAAGGCTTTACCAATATTGCTGACTTTTCTAAAAAAGGAGGAGAACCTTACTTTATCAAGGATACCATCCACTTAGGTTGGTTGGGCTGGTTGGCTTTTGATAAGGTTGTGAATCCCTTCTTGACGGATCCAAAACCAGCCCCAGACTACAAGATGAATGACCGTTTCTTTAGTAAGGACTGGGCGACCTATGATGGGAATATCAAAGATTTCCAATAAATCGATTAAAAAAACTTGAACTTTTTTGTTCAGGTTTTTTTGGTTAAATAGCGAATATTTTAGATGAAAACAAGTCAAAAGTTTTATTTTTTCTAGAAATATCGTATAATATAAAGGAAAAAAGAAAAGAAAAGAAAAGGATTTCAAAATGAATAAACGTTCTTTGTTACCTGTCTTGTCGACAGCTCTATTAGCCCCAGCTTTTTTAGCTGGACAAGTCTATGCTGAAGAAGCAACAACTCCTGCAGAAAGTTCAACTATTGTAGCGACTCCAGCTTCGTCATCGACTCCAGCTCCTGTGTCGAACCCTGCAGCGCCAGCAACTTCAACAAATGAGGTAGAGACTCCAGCAACCGTTGCACCTGCAGAAGCTCCGTCAGCTCCTGTTGAATCTACTAAAAGCGAAGAAAAGGACACCGTTATCTTACATACCAATGATGTTCATGGTCGTATTGTAGAGGAAAAGGGAGTAATTGGAGATGCCAAGTTAGCGACTGTCATCGAGCAGGAACGTGCGAAGTCAAATCAAAATACGCTGGTTGTTGATGCGGGAGACGCTTTCCAAGGTTTACCGATTTCCAACTCTACTAAGGGTGAAGCGCGTGCTGAAATTCTCAATCAGATGCAGTATGATGCCATGGCAGTAGGAAATCATGAGTTTGACTTTGGTTTGGACGAAGCTAAGAAATACAAGGAAATCTTGAAATTCCCATTACTTAGCTCAAATACCTATGTCAATGGAGCTCGTCTTTTTGAAGCTTCTACAATCGTTGATAAAGATAAGACTGTGGAAGGTGATGAGTTTGTTGTAATCGGTGTGACAACACCTGAAACTGCTACAAAAACCCACCCTAAAAACATTAAAGGGGTAACTTTTACAGATCCAATCTCTGAAGTCAATAAGGTCATCGAAGAAGTTCAAGCCAAGGCGCGTGCAGAGGGTAAGGACTACAAACACTATGTTGTGCTCGCTCACTTGGGTGTAGATACCACAACTCCAGTCGAGTGGCGTGGTTCAACCTTGGCAGAAGCTCTCTCTAAAAATCCTCGTCTCAAAGGCAAACGTGTGACGGTTATTGATGGGCATTCTCACACAGTAGCTTCCACAACTTATGGCGACAATGTTACCTATAACCAGACGGGAAGCTACCTTCATAATGTTGGGAAGGTTATCTACAAATCACGTCAGCTTTTGGGCAATCCAACTCAGATTCCGGCTGCTGATGCTAAAAAATTACCAGCCAATCCTAAAGTTGAAAAACTAGTCAAAGACATTAAACAAAAATACGATGCTGAAAATGCGGTTGAAATTGTTTCAAACAGCCCTGTAGAACTCAACGGTGATCGTGAAAATGTTCGAGTCCGTGAAACTAACCTCGGAAACGTCGTGGCAGACTCTCTCTATCAGTATGGTCAAACAGGATTTAGTCATCCGACAGACATCGCTGTGACAAATGGTGGTGGCTTGCGTGAAACCATTGTAAAAGGCAAACCGATTACGAAAGGAAATGTCATTGCTGTTCTTCCATTTGGAAATACCATCTCACAAATCCAAGTGACTGGGCAACAAGTTTTGGATATGTTTGAAAAATCACTCGGATCTATCTTGCAGGTCGATAAGGATGGCAAGAAGGTCTTGGATGAGAACGGGCAACCATTGTTAGAGCCAAGTGGTGGTTTCTTGCAAGTTTCAGGTGTGAAGGTCTACTATGATACCAACCTACCATCAGGTAAACGTGTTTTGGCCATCCAGGTCAAAAACCGCACAACTGGTAGTTATGATCTTCTAGACCTCGCAAAAACCTACTATCTTGCAACCAATGATTTCCTAGCTGCAGGTGGCGATGGCTACACGATGTTAGGTGGTGCGCGTGAAGAAGGCCCTTCTATGGATGCAGCCTTTGAAGAGTATCTTAAAACCGCTGATTTGACCCAGTATGAAAAGATCAATCCGAACTCACGGACGATTTCTGTGGATTCTAAAAACTTTAGTCTGCCAGTAGAACCGCCTCAAACGAATGCAGCTGCTAGCGATGCGACTACAAATGTGTCATTGACTTATGAGGTGGCAGGTCAATTTAGCAAGAAGGCAGTTGTCTCAGAAAAGGCCCTCCCAAATACAGGAAGCGAGCAGTCCATTTTCTTGCTCTTGATGGGAATGGTAGCTGGTTTGGCAGGTATCTTATCGAGTCGAAAACCAAAGCAAAAATAGGTTAAATTTTACATCTAGAAGAGTCTAGGGAAACGTTTTTACGCCTTTTTCCCTTGACTCTTTTTTGGTTTATGATATAATTAACCAGTAAAGAATCGGTTGCTATCTAGGTTTATTACGAAAAGATAGCTTGGGAAGGAGTAACACATGAGACAGCTTGCACAGGAAATCGATAACTTTTTAAACGAGGTGATCTTGAGATCTGAGAACCAGCATGAAATTCTGATCGGGCATTGCACAAGTGACGTAGCCTTGACCAATACTCAGGAACACATCCTCATGCTCTTGTCAGAAGAATCCCTAACCAACTCGGAGTTGGCCCGTCGTCTTAACGTTAGTCAGGCGGCA
Organism: bacterium; assembly: GCA_905221365.1. Classification (GTDB taxonomy): domain Bacteria; phylum Bacillota; class Bacilli; order Lactobacillales; family Streptococcaceae; genus Streptococcus. The sequence goes on along the minus strand of CAJNCX010000005.1, from coordinate 89,877 downwards.
GTGACCAAGGCTATCAAGTCTTTGGTCAAAGAGGGCATGTTAGAGACATCCAGAGATCCAAAGGATGCGCGTGTGATTTTTTACCAACTGACAGAGCTGGCTCGACCAGTGGCAGAGGAACACCACCATCATCATGAACACACGCTCTTAGCCTATGAACAAGTGGCAAGTCAGTTTACTCCAAATGAACAAGAAGTTATCCAGCGGTTTTTAACTGCTTTAGTAGGAGAAATCAAATAATGCGGTATATTACAGTAGAGGACTTGTCTTTCTATTATGACAAGGAACCTGTCCTCGAGCATATCAACTACAGTGTTGATAGTGGGGAGTTTGTCACCCTGACTGGTGAAAATGGGGCTGCCAAGACAACGCTCATCAAGGCGAGTCTAGGCATCTTGCAGCCAAGATTTGGCAAGGTAACCATCTCAAAGATAAATACTCATGGGAAAAAACTAAGGATAGCCTATCTTCCCCAGCAGATAGCCAGTTTTAATGCTGGCTTTCCAAGTACGGTTTATGAATTTGTCAAGTCGGGTCGCTATCCGCGAAAGGGCTGGTTCCGTCGCTTGAATGCCCATGATGAGGAGCATATCAAGGCTAGTCTAGACTCAGTTGGTATGTGGGAACATCGTGACAAACGAATTGGCTCCCTCTCTGGGGGGCAAAAGCAACGAGCAGTTATTGCCCGGATGTTTGCTTCTGACCCAGATATCTTTGTCTTGGATGAGCCGACGACAGGGATGGATGCGGGGAGCAAAAATGAATTTTACGAACTCATGCACCACAGTGCCCACCATCATGGCAAGGCCGTTTTGATGATTACCCATGACCCTGAGGAGGTTAAGGATTACGCGGATCGCAATATCCATCTAGTTCGTAATCAAGACTCGCCATGGCGTTGTTTCAACATTCACGAAAGCGACCAGGAGGTGGAACATGCTTAGTTTGTTATCTTATGACTTCATGCAGCGAGCCTTCTTGGCTGTCATTGCCATGAGTCTCTTTTCTCCGGTTCTTGGGACCTTCCTTATCTTACGTCGTCAGAGTCTCATGAGCGATACCCTCAGTCACGTTTCTCTATCAGGGGTAGCCTTTGGTCTGGTTTTGGGAATTTCTCCAACTATTTCAACCATTGCTATTGTCTTGATCGCAGCGGTCTTTCTAGAGTATCTCCGGACAGTCTATAAGAACTTTATGGAAATCGGGACAGCTATCCTCATGTCAACAGGACTTGCAGTGTCTCTTATCGTGATGAGTAAGGGGAAAAGTTCGAGCTCCATGAGTTTGGACCAATATCTCTTTGGTTCGATTGTGACCATTAGTCAGGAACAGGTGATTTTCCTCTTTGCCATTGCTGCGGTCGTTTTACTCTTGACTTTCTTGTTCTTGCGACCAATGTATATCCTGACTTTTGATGAGGACACGGCCTTTGTAGATGGACTTCCAGTTCGTACTATGTCCATCCTCTTTAACATGGTGACAGGGGTGGCCATTGCCCTTATGATTCCAGCAGCAGGAGCCCTTCTGGTGTCGACCATTATGGTCTTGCCGGCTAGTATTGCCCTTCGTGTGGGAAAAAACTTTAAATCCGTTATGTTACTAGCCAGCGCTATTGGCTTTTTGGGAATGGTGGCAGGACTCTATATTTCCTACTATGCGGAAACCCCTGCTAGCGCTAGTATTACCATTATCTTTGTAGCTGTCTTTTTGTTAGTCAGTCTATTGAAACGTTTTATCAAATAGGAGAATGAAATGAAAAAAATTAGCTTACTACTAGCTAGTCTATGTGCCCTGTTTTTAGTGGCTTGTTCCAATCAAAAACAGGCAGATGGGAAACTCAATATAGTGACAACCTTTTACCCTGTCTACGAATTTACCAAGCAAGTCGCAGGAGATACTGCTAATGTAGAACTCCTCATCGGTGCTGGTACAGAACCTCACGAATACGAACCGTCTGCCAAAGCAGTTGCCAAAATCCAAGACGCAGATACCTTTGTCTATGAAAATGAAAATATGGAGACCTGGGTTCCTAAATTGCTAGATACTTTGGATAAGAAAAAGGTGAAAACCATCAAGGCGACAGGCGATATGTTGCTCTTGCCAGGTGGTGAAGAAGAGGGAGACCATGACCATGGAGAAGAAGGTCATCACCATGAGTACGATCCCCATGTTTGGTTATCACCAGTTCGTGCCATTAAACTAGTAGAACATATCCGTGACAGCTTGTCAGCAGATTATCCTGATAAAAAAGAGACTTTTGAAAAGAATGCGGCTGCCTACATTGAAAAATTGCAAGCCTTGGACAAGGCCTACATAGATGGCTTGTCTCAAGCTAAACAAAAGAGTTTTGTGACTCAGCACGCTGCCTTTAACTACCTTGCCTTGGACTACGGTCTAAAGCAAGTATCCATCTCAGGTCTCTCTCCAGATGCAGAGCCATCAGCAGCACGTTTGGCAGAATTGACCGAGTATATCAAGAAAAACAAGATTTCTTATATCTACTTTGAAGAAAATGCCTCACAAGCCCTCGCCAATACACTTTCAAAAGAGGCAGGTGTCAAAACAGATGTCCTCAATCCTTTAGAAAGTCTGACAGAAGAGGATACCAAGGCGGGAGAAAATTACATCTCTATCATGGAGAAAAACCTCAAGGCTTTGAAACAGACAACGGACCAAGAAGGACCAGAAATCGAGCCAGAGAAGAAAGAAAACACCAAGACAGTTCAAAATGGTTACTTTGAGGATGCAGATGTCAAAGACCGTACCTTGAGTGACTATGCAGGTAACTGGCAGTCAGTTTATCCTTTCCTTGAAGATGGAACTTTTGATCAAGTCTTTGATTACAAGGCTAAGTTGACTGGTGAGATGACCAAGGATGAGTACAAGGCCTACTATAGAAAAGGCTATCAGACAGATGTGACTAAGATCAACATCACGGACAACACTATGGAATTTGTTCAAGGTGGTCAAAGCAAGAAATTCACCTACAAGTATGTCGGCAAGAAAATCTTGACTTATAAGAAAGGCAATCGTGGCGTGCGCTTCCTCTTTGAAGCGACAGATGCGGACGCTGGACAGTTCAAGTATGTTCAGTTTAGCGACCACAATATCGCCCCAGTCAAGGCAGAACATTTCCATATCTTCTTTGGAGGTACTAGCCAAGAAGCCCTCTTTGAGGAGATGGACAACTGGCCAACCTATTACCCAGATAACCTATCTGGTCAAGAAATCGCCCAAGAAATGTTGGCGCATTGATGCAAGAGAAAAATCCCGCAAATCTGCGGGATTTTTTGGGTAGAAACGATCATCCAGTTAGGTTGCGAGACGGCAAACCGCCTCTGCGTAGATGTCCATAGCGCGATAAAGATCGTCTAGGACAGCTGCTTCATTTGCCTGATGTTCAGTTTGTTGTGCTCCTGGGAAAAGAGCGCCAAAGGCTACACAGTTTGGCATGGTGCGGGCAAAGGTAGCACCACCTGATGAGAGAGGAGGAGTTTTATCTCCGGTTTTTTCTTGGTAGACTTGCATAAGGGTAGTAACAAGTTGGCTATCTCTTGCGACATAGAGGGGTGCTAGATAGTCAAATTCTTGGTAGTCAAGTTGGTAGTCTTTGGCGCACTGAGTGAGCTGTGCCACCAGTTTCTCCTTATCTGCTAGCACAGGTATACGTATGTCGATCCGAATTTCGGAGCGATCGGGATTGATGGTCAACCCTGCGACATTAAAGGAAAGGGAACCAGACGGTTCATCAGCAACTTCTCCAAAGATTCCAAGCCCTCTACCATCTTGCCCTGCTTTGTCGGCTAGAAAATGGAGGGCAGGGTGGGGTTGGAGAGGTGCGAGCACACTAGCAAGCCGAATGACTGCATTGACACCTTGACTAGCATCTTTGGCGTGTTTAGGTACTCCAAGTACGGTCACGGTTTGGTCTGTGGTTTGGTAATCAAAATTTGCTTCCTTCAAACCTCTACAAACCGCTTCATAAAGAGGACCTTGATAATTTGCCTTATCTGGTACGACATTAAAGGCACCTCCGACATCGAGCTTGAGAAGATCAGAACCGGGGCCATGAAGCTTGACTTGAAGGAGCCCCTTTTCAGCGTATGTCAAAGGAAATGACGAATCTGGTGCAAATCCCATGCTGGCTTGTTCTTCGAGGGCGTTGTAGCGTGCCATACATCTCCAAAGAGTTTCTTCATCCGTACCAAAGATAAAACGTACGCGTTTTTTGAACTGGATACCTTGGTCAAGTAAGCTTTTCACTGCATAGAGAGCTGCCAGTGAAGGACCTTTGTCGTCTTGTGCCCCTCGTCCATAGAGTTTTCCTTCTCTGATAGTTGCTTCAAATGGAGGAGATTGCCAATCTGTTAAATCTCCTGCAGGCACAACATCCAAGTGGCAGAGGATGGCAAGGAGTTCTCCATCACCAACCTCTGCATAGCCATAATAACCCTTGGGATCAATATAAGTTTGAAAGCCAAGTTCACGGCAGATTTCCAGCGTCTTTTCAAGGACGTCTTGAATAGCTTGTCCAAAAGGTGTCCCATTTTCCCCTTCTTGGAGGACAGATGGGTAGGAGATGAGAGTCTTTAGACTCTGTATAAAGCTCTGTTTAATGGAGTCAGTGATGTAGACGGTCATTCGTTTTACCTCACACTTTGTTCTAAAGGAATGGTAGGAAGGTACCTAGGATAAGAAGGAGCATGCTCACGATGACAATAACGACAATGAGTTTAGTAACAAATTTCCACCAAGTTCCTAGACTGATACGGCCGAGCGCGAGAGCCCCCATAACGATACCAGAAGTTGGAGCGACAAGGTTTAGTACACCAGATGCAGATTGATAGGCAGTGATGATGAGACTAGGTTTTACGTTAACGAACTCACCAAGTGGTGCCATGATTCCCATTGTAGCACTAGCAAGTCCAGATGAAGATGGGATAAGGAATGACATAGGAAGGTAGAAGAGGTAGGTCAAAACGATGAAGACTTGAGAAGAGAGACCTTGAAGTCCGACTTCACCCCAGTGTAGAATAGTTGCAGTAATCATACCGTCGTTCATGATAACTTGGATACCACGAGCTACTGCACAAATCAAGGCTACGGTGAGAAGATCTGCTGCACCAGCCATAAAGGTAGAGATAATCTTGCTTTCCTTAAGACCGTAAACAACACCAATAAGAATACCCATCACAGCAAAGAGCATCGCACCTTCTGGGAAGTACCAGCTACCGAAAGGTAAGGCAGATGAACCGATAGCTCCACCAATAACAGGGAGACCAATCAACCAATTCTTGAAGTCTTCAAATAGAGTGATGTGCAAGTCTACCCAAGGGATAAAGCTGGCGATCATGATGATGAAAGTCAAGATGAACAAGGCAAGAACATGTTTTTGTTTCTTGTTCAAGACAGATGGAGCATTTTCGTTATCAGTGACATTGAAGTGTTTAAGGTCTTCTTCACGTTGAGAGTAGACAAGTGATTTTGTAGGATCCTTTTGAATCTTTTCTGCATAGCGGTAGACAAAGTAAGTACTAATACCTGTCATAACAAACCAGAAGATGATACGAAGGATAACCCCGTCCATAGATGACACACCTGCGGTATCAGAAGCGATAACAGTAGCAAAAGGATTGAGAGTAGAGGCAAGACAGCCGACTTGGGAACCTAGTAGAATGATGGCAACGGCAGTAATGCTATCAAAACCAACAGCCATCATAACAGGAACAAGGAGTGGGTAAAATGCCATGGTTTCTTCACCCATACCATAAGTTGTTCCTCCAAGTGCAAAGAGGGGCATGAGGATGAGGATCAGCATTTTTTCGCGTCCTTTGTATTTCTTAACAATAGAGGCAATACCAACATCTAATGTGCCTGTCGCATTGACGACACCTAGAAATCCTCCAACCATGAGGATGAAGAAGGCTACGTCAATAGCGGCTTTAGTTGGTTCGTGACCGAGCATCGCCCGGATTGGGGCCATTAGAATATCGTAAATCCCTTGGGGATTAGAGTCAACAGTTTGATAGGTACCTGCAATGAGGCCACCTGCTTCGTTCGTGTCATACTTACCTGCTGGAATGATCCAAGTCAAGATTGCCATGATAGCAATAATAATGATCAAAACAGTGTAAGATGAAGGCATTTGGAACCTTTTTTTTGTTTTTTCACTCATTTGTTTTTCCTCCTAAACTATGCCACAAAGTATAAAAACGAATGATGTTGGTTTACCTGAGTACTCCTGGTTAGAGCTTGTACTTGGGTTAAAATGGCTAGTCTTTAACAATAATTGTTCCGCTTTCGGACTCGATCAAGGCGCCTAGATTGCTGAGAGAAGTGATAACAGCCTTGCCTTCTGGGCGGTTGGTTACAAAATCGATAGTAGCTTCGACTTTTGGTAGCATGCTACCCGGTGCGAATTGTCCTTGCTTGATGTATTCTTTTAGTTGACTGACAGTAACGTGTTCAAGTTTTTCTTGGTCTGGTTTATTGTAGTTGACATAAACATAATCTACGCCAGTAAGGACGATAAAGAGGTCAGCTTCGACGAGTTCTGCTAGTCGTTGAGACGCAAAGTCTTTGTCGATAACGGCTTCGACTCCACGTAAGTAACCGTTTTCATTTTTAACAACAGGGATACCTCCTCCACCTGCTGCGATGACAACTTGACCATTATTGAGCAAGGTGCGGATGCTGTTGATTTCTTTGATGTCGATTGGTTTTGGTGAAGCCACCACTTTACGCCAGCCACGACCGGCATCTTCTTTGAAGGTTGCTCCTGTTTTTTCGCTCTCAGCTTTGGCATCCTCTTCTGAGTAGAATGGACCGATTGGTTTGGTTGGATTGATAAAGGCAGGGTCTTCTTTGTCTACTATAACTTGGGTAACAACAGAAGCGACATTTTTATCAAGTCCTACATCGAGTAATGCGTTATCAAGAGCACATTGTAGCCAAAAACCGATACTACCCTCGGTCATGGCAACCAAAGAATCAAGGGGGAAGGCAGGGTTTTTTTCCGAATCTGCCATCAAGTGTTGAAGCAAGAGATTACCCACCTGAGGACCATTTCCGTGAGTAATGATCAGTTCATCTCCGTTTTGAATCAACTTGACCAGATGACGAGCTGTTTCTACCAGAGCAGCTTGTTGAGCTTGGGCAGATGGGTCAGTGGAGAGGATGGCATTTCCGCCTAAAGCAACGACGATTTTTCTATGAGACATGAGCTCTCCTTTCTTTAATATGGTAAACCTGACAGAACTCCAAGAGCTACAGGCAGGTATGATGATAAAATATGAAGTGGAGATAGCGTCTTTTCAAAAGACAAATTAGTCATTACTACTAATAAAAGGGGTTGAACGCACAGCCGACGTTTATCAGAATGAGACTAGGAAGCAGGAAGATGACAAGAGTAAGGTGGCAAATCTGTCAAACGGAATCCTTGCTTTCTTTCGCTAGAGCTGATAAGCTATCATAGCTTTCGTCTCAACCCCTGTGTTGTGTATACGAGTAAGTTTTATACTTTAGGAATGTAGAGATTTCCAAGAGTAGCAGCCATAACAGCTTTGATAGTGTGCATACGGTTTTCTGCTTGGTCAAAGTGACGAGCATACTTGCTGCGGAAGACTTCGTCTGTTACTTCCATTTCTTCTACGCCAAATTTTTCAGCAACATCTTTACCGTAAACAGTGTGAGTGTCGTGGAATGCTGGTAAACAGTGCAAGAAGATCAAGTTTTCGTTGCCAGCTTTCTTCACCAATTCCATGTTAACTTGGTAAGGTTTCAAAAGTGCAACGCGTTCTGCGAATTTGTCTTCTTCACCCATAGATACCCAAACGTCTGTGTAAAGTACATCTGCACCTTTGACAGCTTCGTCTGCATCTTCGGTGATGAGGATGTGTGCGCCGCTTTCTTTAGCAAATCCTTCAGCCAATTCAACGATTTCTTTTTCTGGGAAGAGTTCTTTTGGTGAGAAGATGTGAACGTTAACACCAAGGATAGCACCTGTTACGAGCAAGCTGTTGGCAACGTTGTTACGCCCATCACCACAGTAAACCAATGTCAAGCCTTCCAAACGACCAAAGTTTTCTTGAACTGTCAAATAGTCAGCGAGCATTTGAGTTGGGTGCCATTCGTCAGTTAGACCATTCCATACTGGAACACCTGAGAATTCTGCCAGTTCTTCAACCATGCGTTGGCTGAAACCACGGAATTCAATCCCGTCAAACATACGACCCAAAACTTTTGCAGTATCTTCAGTAGATTCTTTTTTACCTAACTGAATGTCATTTGCTCCGAGGTATTCTGGATGAGCACCAAGGTCAATAGCTGCAGTTGTAAAGGCTGCACGTGTACGAGTAGAAGTTTTTTCAAACAGGAGAGCGATATTTTTACCAGCAAGGTAGTGATGTTGGATATTGCGTTTTTTCAAATCCTTCAAGTGAGCTGAAAGACCGATAAGGTATTCTAACTCTGCGCGAGTAAAGTCTTTTTCTGCTAAGAAGCTGCGTCCTTGGAATACTGAATGTGTCATTCTATTATTTCCTCTTTCTATTTTTTACATTTTTTATTGACAAATACTGAACAGCGATTATACTTCTTCACGTTCAAATGGCATAGACATACAACGAGGTCCACCACGGCCCCGAACCAATTCACTTCCGCGAATCTTGATCAAGCGAAGCCCGTATTCTTCCAAAATCTTGTTGGTTACAGTATTGCGGTCATACACCACTACCACACCAGGAGCGATTGTCAAGGTGTTAGAACCGTCATTCCATTGTTCACGTCCAGCTGCTACGATATTGCCGCCACCGCAACGAATCAAATGAACTTTTTCTACGCCAAGGTTTTGAGCCAGAAGTTCAGCCAAGTCACCTTTTTCTTCAACGATCTTGAGTTTTTCGTTTTCATAAGTAACGGAGTAAACGCGAAGGTCGCCTTCGATTTCTGGGTGGATGGTGAACTTGTCATAGTCAACCATAGTGAAGACAGTATCTAAGTGCATGAATTTACGGTTGTTAGCAAATTCAAAGGCCAATACTTTCTTGAAGCCAACATTTTTCTTGAAGATGTTCACCAAGAGTTTTTCAATCGAAGCTGCATCTGTACGTTGAGAAATACCTACTGCGAGAACGTCTTTAGAAAGAACGAGCTCATCTCCACCTTCAATACGTGTATCTTCTTCACGGTTGTAGACTAATTCTACTTTTCCACCATAGATTGGATGGTGTTTAAAAATGTATTTACCATAAAGAGTTTCACGGTTACGAGTATCTGCATACATGTGGTTAAGCGATACGGCATTACCAATAGTTGCAAATGGGTCGCGAGTGAAGTAGAGGTTTGGCATTGGGTCGATAGCAAATGGATAGTCTGACTCAACCAAGTCAGTTAAGCCTTTTGCTTCTTCAGGAATTTCTGGCAATTCAACTTTTTGAACCCCTGCCATAGTTTTTTCAACCAATTCTTGGTTGTCCTTAATACCGTGAAGCAATTCACGAATAGCCGCCTTGGTTTGACGACCACGGATGTTGGCTTCGTCTAAATATTCCTCGATAAATTGATCGCGGATTTCTGGGGAAGTCAATGATTCAGCAGCCAATTGCTCTAGGTAAAGAACCTCAATTCCTTCATCACGAAGAGCTTGAGCAAATGCGTCATGTTCTTTTTGAGCATCTTCTAAGAATGGAATGTCATCAAAAAGAAGCCTTTCGAGATAGTCCGGCAACAAGTTTTCCAACTCTTTGCCTGGACGGTGCAACATAACTTTTTTCAGTTTCCCAATTTCTGAGAATACCTGAATTGGATGTGAAGACATGTGTTTTCCTCCTTAAAAATTTTTACGATGGCACCTTTTTGGTACCGCTTACATTTACGTTATATCATATTCTCAGAGGCGTGTCAATAGTAAAAAATGATTAAAAATTCGGACAAAACAAGGTTTTAGTAGTATTTTATGTTATTATACGATGGCAAAAGGAATTAGAGGAAATAAATGTATAAACTTCTACTAAAAAGAATATAATATTTTTTGAAAAAATTATGCTAAATTTCACATTTTAAGAAGAAATGTCCAGATTTTAATTCAGTTCTGACGAGGAATTGAGAGGAGCAGTGATTGAAAGTCGTTTAGAAAATTATATGAAATCTATCTGAAAGCCTTTCTTTTGAATGGCATAAAATGTATATTGTACAAATTATAGAATCTTTTCTGAGTATTTAGGAAGACAGCCTTGTCTTATTGACGGTACCTCGATTTTTTGTTATAGTCAACGAGGTAACAACTAGGAAGAAGGGTTTATTCACAAGTTGTGGATAAGTCTGGGGAGAGCAGGACATTCAGCTAATATCCTAGAGGGGTCTTGATAATAGTACCGGCAACTAGTAACTGGCCAGCTTTCTAGTAGAAATCCTAGTGCAGTGGGGATTTGAGTAGAGTTTGCTGAAGGTGATAGGTTCAAAGTCTAAGAGCTGGCTTCTGGAGAAGCTAGTTTTTAGGCATGTTTTCTTATCCACAATCTGTGGATAACTTTGTGAACAAGAGAAATAATCAGAGAAAGAGATACGAGATGATGACGAAAATAAAACCGCATGGACCATTACCAAGCCAGGCCCAGCTAGCTTATTTAGAGGATGAACTAGCTGCCTTTATCCATTTTGGTCCCAATACCTTTTATGACCAAGAATGGGGAAGTGGGCATGAGGATCCCAAGCGTTTTAATCCGACCAAGTTGGATGCGCGTGAATGGGTTCGGGTACTCAAAGAAACAGGTTTTAAAAAGCTGATTTTGGTGGTGAAGCACCACGATGGCTTTGTCCTCTATCCAACAGCCCATACAGATTATTCGGTCAAGGCTAGCCCTTGGAGGGATGGAAAGGGGGACTTGCTTCTCGAAGTTTCTCAGGCTGCGACTGAGTTTGACATGGATTTGGGAGTGTATTTGTCTCCTTGGGATGCTCACAGTCCCCTCTATCACGTGGACCAAGAAGCGGTCTACAATGCCTACTATCTGGCTCAATTGAAGGAAATTTTATCAAACCCTGCCTATGGAAATGCCGGTAAGTTCACTGAGGTGTGGATGGATGGTGCTCGAGGAGAGGGCGCTCAAAAGGTCAACTATGAGTTTGAGACTTGGTTTGAAACCATTCGTGACTTGCAGGGAGATTGTTTGATTTTCTCAACTGAGGGAACTAGTATTCGCTGGATTGGAAATGAACGAGGCTATGCAGGGGATCCCTTGTGGCAAAAAGTCAAGCCGGACCAGCTGGGGACAGAAGCTGCATTGGATTACTTACAGCACGGAGACCCCTCAGGTACGCTATTTTCAATCGGGGAGGCAGATGTTTCCCTTCGGCCAGGCTGGTTTCACCATGAGGATCAGGATCCTAAGTCTCTCGAGGAGTTGGTCGAAATCTACTTTCACTCGGTAGGGCGGGGAACTCCACTCTTGCTTAATATCCCACCGAACCAAGATGGACTTTTTGACGAGAAGGATATTAAGCGACTTTATGAATTTGCTGCCTACCGTGACGAGCTCTATAAAGAAGATTTAGCTCTGGGAGCCAAGGTATCTGGCCCTGCTCTATCACCAGACTTTGCTTGTCATCATCTGACAGATGGGCTAGAGACCAGTTCATGGGCAAGTGATGCAGAGTTGCCAATCCAATTAGAGCTCGATTTAGGATCACCTAAAACTTTTGATGTGATTGAGCTGAGGGAAGATTTGAAGATGGGGCAACGCATCGCTGCTTTCCATGTTCAGATAGAGTTGGATGGCGTCTGGCAGGAGTTTGGCTCCGGCTATACTGTTGGCTACAAACGTCTCTTACGAGGATCAGTCGTTGAGGCGCAGAAGATACGTGTCATCATTACAGAGGCACAGTCTTTGCCTTTGTTGACCAAGATTTCGCTCTATAAAACACCTACCTTGTCGAAAAAAGAAGCTGTTCAGCAACTAGAGTTTTCAGAAAAAAGTCTAGTTGTGACTAAGGGAGAAAATGTCCACTTTACAGTGAAGCGCAGAGAATCTAGCAGTCCTTTAGAAGCTAAGATTTCGATTCAACCAGGGACGGGTGTGCATGGTGTCGTCTATCGGGACGAGATTCAAGTCCTTGCGTTTCAAGTTGGCGAGACTGAAAAAAAGCTAACGCTACCAACCTTGTATTTTTCAGGAGATAAAAGCTTAGATTTTTATCTGAATTTGACGGTAGATGGGCAGCTGGTTGACCAGCTTCAGGTCCAAGTTTCATAAAAGAAGAACCTTTGCGTGATGCAAAGGTTCTTTTGGTTATGAGTGACTTGGCAACCAGCTGAGAGTGAAGGTCAGTTGCTCAGCTTTCAAGAGGTCTTGGTGTTGAATGCTAGATACTATGGTCTTGTCCAATCGGCATTCTTTGACAAAGTTGAAATGGCTGTGGTTTTGCTCGGCATGGATATCCAGCCATTTATTTTCCTTAGCCAGGTAGATACGGAGGTGGTCAAAGAGAGGGATTCCGAGGTCGTAGCTTGGTTTGCCTGGACAGGTCGGATAAAATCCGAGAGCCGACCAGATGTACCAAGCCGAGAGACTGCCATTATCCTCATCGCCAGGATAGGCTTGCCAGCTTGAGTGAAAGGCTTTCTGACGCAAGGTTTTGATGAGAAGGGCAGTGTAGTCAGGGTAGTCACTGTAGCGGAAGAGATAAGGGATATGGAAGCTAGGCTGGTTGGAAATGGCGAGTTGTCCAAAGGGAGCTGTTGCCATCTCGCTCATTTCATGAATCTCGTAAACATAGCCGGTGGTTTCAAAGAGAGGAGCATCCTGACAGGCTTTCAAAAGATAATTGCTGAAGGCTTCTTTTCCACCCATAAGCTGGATTAAGCCTGGGATGTCATGGAGGACGCCTAAAGTCGCTTGAATGGCAGAGCATTCGGCGTAGTCGCGTCCCCAAGCATAAGGAGAGAAGTCAGGGCGGAAGTTGCCTTGACTGTCTCGCGCTCGCATGTAGCCTGTCTCAGCGTCAAATAGATGGCGGTAATTTTGTGACGCAACCTTATAAGTCTCAGCGATGTCATTCTGACCAAGATTCTCGGCACAGCTAGCGATACAAAAGTCACTATAGGCGTAGTCTAGGGTATGGCTGACGCTTTCGTGGTGGTCGGTAGAGAGATAGCCCAGCTCTTGGTATTGGGCTAATCCGTGACGACCATTGATGTCGAGAGGGTCGGACTTGCTGGCTGTTTCAAGCATGGCTTGGAGGAGTTCTTTCTCTAAATCGGAAGCCATGTCCTTGCAGGCGCTATCTGCGATAATGCCATCTAGCAGAGTACCTGGCATCATACCACGTTCATCTGGAGCCAACCATTTTGGAAGAAATCCGGTATCGTGGTAGCTATTGAGAAAGCCTTCTACAAAGAGACGATAATGCTCTGGTATGATAAGGGCAAAGAGGGGGAAGGTGGTGCGGAAGGTATCCCAGAAGCCATTGTTGCTAAAGAGGACGCCGGGCTTGACAGTACCAGTAGACAGGTCCATATGGATGGTTTGCCCTGACTCATTCACCTCATAAAAAGTCTGTGGGAAGAGAAAGAGTCTGTAAAGGCAGTGGTCAAAGAAGGCTCTGTCAGCTTCTCCTGTTTCTAGCACATCAAAACGATGGAGGAGATTTTCCCAGTCCGCTTGGGCATTTTCTTTACAGCTATCAAAATCTTCTTGAGGTAGATTGACTAGAGCTTGAGAAGGGGAGATGAAAGAAGTGCCTAGTTGAATCTCGGCTTGACTGCTTGCTAAGTCAATTCGCCAGTCTCCACCTTCTTGGCTGATAGCAAGAAGATCCGTATTCATTTGTAGAGCTGTGAATAGTTTTAGCGGATTTTTGTTGGTTTCAGTCTTGCCTTCTTGTCGTAGGGAAAGAGTTCGCTTATCTACTTGCTTGACTGTCAGTTCATCTGCTGCGTGAAGATAGAGGGAGAGGTTTTTGCCTTGCTTTTGCTCCAAACGAATAGAAGCGCCGTAGCAAGTCGGTGTCAGTCGGGTTTCAATCTGATAGCGCAGGGAGAAAATCTTCAGATAATGGGGGTGGAAGGAGGCCTTATCCCTATCATAGGAAGATTGGTGATGAAAGAGGCTGTTTCCCCCTAGCTGGCCTGTGACAGGTGTCAGAAGGAGCCAAGAGTAGTCCCCAATCCAAGGACTGGGCTGGTGGGTTAATCGAATTCCCTGAAAGATGGGCAGATGCGGATCGAAAAACCAAGCACCCTCCTGATCGCTGGTCTGGGGAACAAAATAATTCATCCCGAAAGGGACGCCTGTGTAAGGCAGGGTATTTCCCCGAGAGAAGGCATGCCTGCTAGCAGTCCCAAAGCGGGTATCAATGGTTTCAAGTAGTGGTTTCATAATCTTTCCTTTAGCTGTTTTTCTACATTATATCAGAAAAATGAGGCCTTTAGATATGGGGGTCGAAAGTAAGCAATTTTGTAGAAAAATGACTATCATTTGTGTATGTATTTTCTGTCTCAAAAACTATATACTGAACATGAAACTTGTTTGAAAGAGGAAATTGCACGATGATTTATTCGAAAGAAATTGTTAGAGAGTGGCTGGACGAAGTAGCGGAGCGGGCTAAGGACCATCCGGAGTGGGTGGATGTCTTCGAGCGTTGCTATACAGACACCTTGGACAATACGGTTGAAATCTTAGAAGATGGCTCAACTTTTGTCTTGACTGGGGATATTCCTGCCATGTGGCTTCGGGATTCGACAGCCCAGCTACGCCCCTACCTGCATGTGGCTAAAAGAGATCCTCTCTTGCGTCAGACCATTGCTGGTTTGGTCAAGCGTCAGATGACCTTGATTCTCAAGGATCCGTATGCCAATTCCTTTAACATTGAGGAAAACTGGAAGGGCCACCATGAGACTGACCACACAGAGCTTAATGGCTGGATTTGGGAACGCAAGTATGAGGTGGACTCGCTTTGCTATCCTTTGCAGCTGGCTTATCTCCTCTGGAAAGAGACTGGAGAGACCAGTCAGTTTGATGAGACTTTTGTCGTAGCGACCAAGGAAATTCTTCATCTTTGGACAGTGGAGCAAGACCACAACAATTCACCTTATCGTTTTGTCCGTGATACAGACCGCAAGGAAGATACTCTGGTAAATGATGGCTTTGGACCTGACTTTGCAGTGACAGGTATGACCTGGTCAGCTTTCCGACCGAGTGATGACTGCTGCCAGTATAGCTATTTGATTCCGTCCAATATGTTTGCGGTAGTTGTCTTGGGTTATGTGCAAGAAATCTTTGCAGAACTAGACCTAGCTGATAGCCAAAACATCATCTCAGACGCTAATCGTCTCCAGTCTGAAATCCAAGAAGGCATCGAAAACTACGCCTACACAACCAACAGCAAGGGTGAAAAGATTTATGCTTTTGAAGTGGATGGCTTAGGGAATGCTAGCATCATGGATGATCCAAACGTACCAAGTTTGTTGGCAGCGCCTTATCTGGGCTATTGCGATGTCAACGATGAAGTGTATCAAGCAACTCGTCGTACCATTCTGAGTCCTGAAAATCCATACTTCTACCAAGGAGAATACGCTAGCGGTCTCGGAAGTTCTCATACCTTCTATCGCTATATCTGGCCAATTGCCCTTTCTATCCAAGGCTTGACAACAAGAGATAAGGCAGAGAAAAAATTCTTGCTCGATCAGCTGGTTGCCTGCGATGGTGGTACAGGTGTCATGCATGAAAGCTTCCACGTGGACGATCCAACTCTCTACTCTCGTGAATGGTTCTCTTGGGCCAACATGATGTTCTGTGAGTTGGTCTTGGATTATCTAGATATTCGCTAGTCAGTTCTTTAGTTAGATAGAAATAAAAATTTAAATTTAGAATGAGGTTTTACTCATGGAAAATGTTGTTGTACATATCATCTCTCACAGTCACTGGGATCGTGAGTGGTATCTACCTTTTGAAAGTCACCGTATGCAGTTGGTGGAACTTTTTGACAATCTGTTTGATCTCTTTGAAAATGACCTTGAGTTCAAGAGCTTCCACTTGGATGGCCAAACCATTGTCCTTGATGACTACTTGGAAATTCGCCCTGAAAATCGCGACAAAGTCCAACGTTATATCGATGAAGGCAAACTCAAAATTGGTCCCTTTTACATCTTGCAGGATGATTACTTGATTTCCAGTGAAGCCAACGTCCGCAATACCTTGATTGGTCAAGCTGAATGTGCAAAATGGGGCAAATCCACTCAGATTGGTTACTTCCCAGATACCTTTGGAAATATGGGACAAGCTCCCCAAATCCTTCAAAAATCAGGTATTCACGTGGCAGCCTTTGGTCGTGGTGTCAAGCCGATTGGATTTGACAACCAAGTTCTCGAAGATGAGCAGTTTACATCCCAGTTTTCAGAAATGTACTGGCAGGGTGCAGACGGAAGTCGCGTTCTCGGTATCCTCTTTGCTAACTGGTACAGTAACGGGAATGAAATCCCAGTTGATAAGGACGAAGCCTTGGCCTTTTGGAAACAAAAATTGTCAGACGTGCGTGACTACGCTTCGACCAACCAATGGTTGATGATGAACGGATGTGACCACCAGCCTGTACAGCGAAATCTGAGCGAAGCCATTCGTGTGGCCAATGAACTCTTCCCAGATGTGACCTTTGTACATAGTTCCTTTGATGACTATGTCCATGCAGTAGAAAGTGCTCTACCGGAGCAGTTATCAACGGTTACAGGTGAGTTGACAAGTCAGGAAACAGATGGTTGGTACACACTTGCCAACACTTCTTCATCACGGATTTACCTCAAACAAGCCTTCCAAGAAAATAGCAACCTCCTAGAACAAGTGGTGGAGCCATTGACTGTCATCACTGGTGGGCACAACCATAAGGACCAGTTGACCTATGCTTGGAAAGTCCTTCTACAAAATGCGCCCCATGATAGTATCTGTGGCTGTAGTGTGGACGAGGTTCACCGTGAGATGGAAACGCGTTTTGCCAAGGTCAACCAAGTCGGAAACTTTGTTAAGACCAATCTTCTCAACGAGTGGAAGGGCAAAATTGCAACTCACGAAGCCCAAAGCGACCATCTCTTTACCGTCATCAACACAGGATTGCATGACAAGGTTGACACTGTCAGCACAGTGATTGATGTGGCGACTTGTGATTTCAAAGAATTGCACCCAACAGAAGGCTATAAGAAGATGGCAGCCTTGACCTTGCCATGCTACCGTGTCGAAGACTTGGAAGGGCATGCTGTAGAAGCGAAAATCGAAGATCTGAGAGCTAATTTTGAGTATGATTTGCCAAAAGACAAGTTCCGTCAGGCTCGTATCGCTCGACAAGTGCGCGTGACAGTGCCGGTTCATCTGGCACCACTTTCTTGGACAACCTTCCAATTGCTTGAAGGAGAACAAGAACACCGTGACGGTATTTACCAAAACGGAGTGATTGATACGCCATTTGTAACGGTAAGTGTGGATGAAAATATCACAGTCTACGACAAGACAACTCATGAAGCGTATGAGGATGTTGTTCGCTTTGAAGACCGTGGTGACATCGGAAATGAGTATATCTACTTCCAACCAAAAGGAACAGAGCCTATCTACGCAGAGTTGACAGGCTATGAGGTCTTGGAAAATACAGCTCGTTTTGCCAAGATCTTGCTCAAGCATGAATTGACAATTCCAGTAAGTGCAGACGAAAAACTGGATGGAGAACAAAGAGGCATTATCGAGTTTATGACGCGTGAAGCTGGGCGCTCAGAAGAATTGACAACCCTTCCTCTTGAAACAGAGATGACCGTCTTTGTTGACAATCCACAAATCCGCTTTAAGACTCGCTTTACCAACACCGCTAAGGACCACCGTATCCGTCTCTTGGTCAAGACTCATAATACGCGTCCAAGCAATGATTCTGAAAGCATCTATGAAGTGGTGACACGACCAAACAAACCAGCAGCTTCATGGGAAAATCCTGAAAATCCTCAACACCAACAAGCCTTTGTCAGCCTGTATGATGATGAAAAAGGTGTGACAGTGGCAAATAAAGGATTGCACGAGTATGAAATCCTTGGAGATGATACCATTGCCGTGACCATTCTTCGTGCCTCAGGTGAGCTAGGTGACTGGGGTTACTTCCCAACACCAGAGGCTCAGTGCTTGCGCGAGTTTGAAGTCGAGTTTGCACTTGAATGCCACCAAGCAGGGGAACGCTTCTCCGCTTTCCGTCGTGCCAAAGCCTTCCAAACACCATTCACTAGTCTTCAGGTTGCTAAACAAGAAGGAAGTGTGGCAGCGACTGGTAGCCTCTTGAGCCATGCGGCGCTCAGCTTACCACAAGTCTGCCCGACAGCCTTTAAGGTAGCTGAAAATGAAGAAGGATATGTACTTCGTTACTACAATATGAGTCAAGAAAATGTGCGTATATCAGAACACCAGCAAACCATTTTGGACTTGCTTGAACGACCATATCCAGTTCATTCAGGACTCTTAGCACCACAAGAGATTCGTACAGAATTGATCAAAAAAGAAGACATTTAACAGTTTTAAAGTGTTTGATAACTAATACTATGAGATAGAAAGGAGGGGCGAAAGAGTAAGGACTAACTACTGATTCGCCCCTTTTTACGGTAAAGAACAATGACCATTGCAACCATTGATATCGGAGGGACCGGTATAAAATTTGCTAGTCTAACTCCTGATGGAAAAATACTAGATAAGACAAGTACTCCGACGCCAGAAAACTTGGAGTCTTTACTGACTTGGCTAGACCAACGCTTGGCAGAACAAGATTATAAGGGCATTGCTATGAGCGTTCCAGGAGCGGTCAATCAAGAAACAGGTGTGATTGAGGGAATCAGTGCCGTGCCTTACATCCATGGCTTTTCTTGGTATGAGGCCCTTGCTCATCATCAGCTACCTGTCCATCTAGAAAATGATGCCAACTGTGTTGGGCTTAGTGAATTGCTAGCTCACCCAGAAATTGAAAATGCAGCCTGCGTCGTGATTGGTACAGGAATCGGCGGCGCCATGATTATCAATGGCAAGCTTCACCGAGGTCGACACGGCTTGGGAGGAGAGTTTGGCTACATGACAACTATTGAACCAGCTGAAAAACTCAACAACTGGTCGCTACTAGCCTCTACAGGAAACATGGTTCGCTATGTAATTGAAAAATCTGGTCAGACTGACTGGGACGGTCGCAAGATTTACCAAGAGGCTGCAGCTGGCAATGCTCTTTGTCAAGAAGCTATTTTGCGCATGAACCGTAATCTGGCGCAAGGCTTGCTCAATATCCAGTATCTCATCGACCCAGATGTCATTAGCCTGGGTGGCTCTATCAGCCAAAATCCAGACTTTATCCAAGGTGTCAAGAAGGCTGTCGATGAATTTGTCGAAAGCTACGAAGAATACACGGTCGCACCTGTCATCCAAGCCTGCACCTATCATGCAGATGCCAATCTCTACGGTGCCCTTGTCAACTGGCTACAGGAGGAAAATCAGTGGTAAGATTTACAGGGCTTAGTCCTAAACAAACTCAGGCAATCGACTTGCTGACAAAGCATATCTCTTTACCAGATGTGGAAGTTGCAGTCGCTCAGTCTGACCAAGTCTCTATCTCTATCAAGGGTGAGGGGGGACACTATCAACTGACTTATGACAAACCTCACCAACTCTATCGCGCCTTGTCAGTTCTTGCAACAGTTCTAGCAGAATGTGATAAGGTAGACCTTGAAGAACAGGCTGCTTATGAAGATTTGGCTTACATGGCAGACTGTTCCCGAAATGCGGTGCTGAATGTGGCTTCTGCCAAGCAGATGATTGAGGTCTTGGCTCTCATGGGCTACTCAACCTTTGAGCTTTATATGGAAGACACCTACCAGATTGAGGGGCAGCCTTATTTTGGTTACTTCCGCGGGGCTTATTCAGCAGAAGAGTTGCAGGAAATCGAATCCTATGCCCAGCAGTTTGACATGACCTTTGTCCCATGCATCCAGACCTTGGCTCACTTATCAGCCTTTGTCAAATGGGGGGTCAAGGAAGTGCAGGAGCTCCGTGATGTAGAAGATATTCTCCTTATTGGCGAAGAAAAGGTTTATGACCTGATTGATGGCATGTTTGCCACTCTATCTAAACTGCAGACTCGCAAGGTCAATATCGGTATGGACGAGGCCCACTTGGTTGGCTTGGGACGCTATCTCATCTTGAACGGTGTTGTAGACCGCAGTCTCCTAATGTGCCAACACTTGGAGCGAGTGCTGGATATTGCTGACAAGTATGGTTTCCACTGCCAGATGTGGAGTGATATGTTCTTTAAACTCATGTCAGCGGATGGCCAGTACGATCGTGACGTGGAGATTCCAGAGGAAACTCGTGTCTACCTAGATCGTCTCAAAGATCGTGTAACCTTGGTTTACTGGGACTATTATCAGGATAGCGAGGAAAAATACAATCGTAATTTCCGCAATCATCACAAGATTAGTCACGACCTTGCCTTTGCAGGGGGAGCTTGGAAGTGGATCGGTTTCACACCCAACAACCATTTCAGCCGTCTCATCGCTATGGAGGCTAACAAAGCCTGTCGTGCCAATGATATCAAAGAAGTCATCGTGACGGGTTGGGGGGATAATGGTGGTGAAACTGCCCAGTTTTCTATCCTACCAAGTCTGCAAATCTGGGCAGAGCTCAGCTACCGCAATGACCTCGACCGTTTGTCTGCTCACTTCAAGACCAATACAGGTCTATCAGTTGAGGACTTCATGCAGATTGACCTTGCCAACCTCTTGCCAGACCTGCCAGGTAATCTCAGTGGTATCAATCCCAACCGCTATGTCTTTTATCAGGATGTTCTTTGCCCGATCCTTGACCAGCACATGACACCTGAACAGGACAAACCGCACTTCGCTCAGGCCGCTGAGACGCTTGCTGAAATCAAAGAAAAAGCTGGTGCCTACGCCTATCTATTTGAAACTCAGGCTCAGTTGAACCAGATTTTAAGTAGCAAGGTCGATGTGGGACGACGCATTCGTCAGGCCTACCAAGCAAATGATAAAGAAAGTCTGAAAGAAATCGCAAGACAAGAATTACCAAACCTCAGAAGCCAAATCGAACACTTCCATGCTCTCTTTAGCCACCAATGGTTGAAAGAAAACAAGGTCTTTGGCTTGGATACAGTCGACATCCGTATGGGCGGACTCTTGCAACGTATCAAACGAGCAGAAAGTCGTATCGAGGCTTATCTGGCAGGGCAGATTGACCGCATCGACGAGCTAGAAGTTGAAATCCTACCATTTACTGACTTCTACGCAGACCAGAACTTCGCAGCAACTACAGCTAATCAGTGGCATACCATTGCGACAGCATCAACGATTTATACGACATAGGCATTTATCACAAACAGTTAAACATCTCCTTTTAAATACATGGAGATGTTTTTTGATTTGGAGATAGGGAAGGAGTATAATGAAAGTATAAGGATAGTTTGGAGGTATGACCATGAAAAAGTTACTACTGGTCCTAGGTGCTAGTATGCTAGTCTTATCTGCCTGCCACAGAGCGACAGAGGATGGCGTAACTAGTCCGTCAATACCAAGGGAGCAACAAACCAAGGAAATAACCAACTATTTTCACTATTTAGCAGATTCCTATCAAAAGGCTCTTTCGCACGAAAAAGAATCCAAGGATACAAGTGTTCAGTCACCTATAGCTGCCACAGTTGCAGCCATGGAAGAACTTGAGTTATCTAATCCGACTGAT
Source organism: bacterium (assembly GCA_905221365.1). Lineage (GTDB taxonomy): Bacteria > Bacillota > Bacilli > Lactobacillales > Streptococcaceae > Streptococcus. Next base: position 68,134 of record CAJNCX010000005.1, on the reverse strand, counting down.
CAAGCCTTGATTATGAAGAACTACTCAGATTTTCAGAAGCTAATTCAATACAATACTGAAAAGTGGGAGGAAGAGCTTGCAAGCTGGGCTTCTTCTATGGGGCAGTCCTATCATAGACTAGAGCATGCAAACTTTGATGAAAAAAATGATCTCATCAAAAAATTAGAAACTACAACTGTCTCTCAGAAAAGTGTCAAATGGAATGTTTTTGGAGTATCGAGTGACAATGCCTATGATTACTTGGTTTTGGCTGCCTACTATGACAATCAGGACAAACATTTCTACCTATTTACACTGAAGGATGGGCAAGCACAGGTCTTGCATGCCGATAAGACACTGGAAACTATCCCTACTGCAAATTTTGAAGAGACTGAGAATACAGATTTAGCGCAACGTTTTAAGGAATTTCTATTAAAAACAAGTGTAACTACAGAGAGCGAGCCAGATACAGATAATAGTTCTTTAATAGACAAGATAAAAACAGCCATGGAATCCTACTCGGATAGTAAAGGTGAAAGATTTAAGTCAACTAACTTAGCAACATATGGTCACTACTATGGACTTGCAGTGCCAGACCAGATAATGCAATTTGGGCAAGTAGATGGGGTGAATTATACTTTTAAATGGTATGGCTATATTGCTGGTTCTGGTTCTGGTTCTGGGAGGTTTGATATCCTAGCTTGCTATGTGAATGAAGCAGGGACAGATGTGATTCTCTTTGGCTATAAGGATGGCAATCCTGCTCTTTTACATACAGAAGGAAGACCAGAGATTGAGAAAAACGAATCAGGGGCTATCATAAATGCTCAGGTTCATTTTGTTGTGTTTCATCATCCAGTATTGGAACAAGTTTTCAATCAGTAAAGCGGAAATACACTTATCGTATGCAAAGTGTTTCTCGTGAAACCTATTTCTTATAAAAAACTTCTCCACATAAAATAATTTGTGGAGTTTTTTCTATAATTAGTAGTTTAAACTGACCTTCAAATAGGAGTATACTAATAATGTAATCGTTATCAAACCTAAAAATTCGATAGAATCAGTTTTTAGGAATAAAAAGGGAGGAAATTATGAAAAAGTTTTCAAAGACCTTGAGAGATAACTGGATCTTTCTCTTGATGGTTTTACCAGGGGCTCTCTGGCTGATTCTATTCTTTTACATTCCAGTATTTGGGAATGTGGTCGCCTTTAAAGACTACCATATGACCAGTAATGGTTTCATAGATAGTATTGTGAATAGTAAATGGGTCGGGTTAGATAATTTCAGATTCTTGTTTAGTTCAAAAGATGCCTTTATCATCACTCGAAATACTGTTCTTTACAATCTCGGCTTCATCTTTATCGGTTTGATTGTATCAGTAGGGATTGCCATCATCCTCAGCGAGCTTCGCTCTAAGAGAATGGTTAAGATTTTCCAAACGTCTATGTTGTTCCCTTACTTCCTGTCATGGGTTATCATCAGCTTCTTTACAGATGCCTTCCTAAATATTGACAAAGGGGTTTTCAACCATTTCCTAACATCCATTGGCATGAAGGAAGTCAACTTCTATGCTGACTTAGGCATTTGGCCATATCTTCTCCTTTTCCTTGGTATTTGGAAAGGCTTTGGATATAGCAGTGTCATGTACTATGCGACAATCATGGGAATTGATCCAACCTATTACGAAGCAGCAACAGTGGACGGGGCTAGCAAGTGGCAACGTATTCGCAATGTAACCATTCCTCAGTTGACTCCACTTGTAACAGTCTTGACCATCCTTGCAGTCGGAAATATCTTCCGTGCAGACTTTGGTCTCTTCTATCAAATTCCACACAATGCTGGTCAGCTTTACAATGTAACCAACGTTTTGGATGTATATGTCTTTAATGGTTTGACTCAGACAGCAGATATCGGTATGGCTTCAGCAGCCGGTCTTTACCAATCCGTTGTCGGTTTGATTCTGGTTATCCTATCAAACTTGCTTGCAAGACGAGTCGATCCAAATTCAGCACTATTCTAGAAAGGAGGAAAGCATGGCAGAAAAAATTAAAAAAGAAAAAATCGATAATGTCGGCATTCACTCCTTCAGTAAGAAAGCAGATATCTTCTTTAGTATTATCTCTGGTTTGATCGCTCTTTCTTGTATCTTGCCCTTTATCTTCGTTATTATCATTTCGGTGACAGACGAAAAGAGCATCCTCCAGTATGGATATAGCTTTTTCCCATCACAGTTTGGATTAGATGGTTTTGAGTTCTTGGCTCAGTTTAAGGATAAAATCCTCCAAGCGCTCTTTATCTCAGTCTTTGTAACAGTAGTCGGGACAGTGACCAACGTCTTCATCACAACCACTTATGCCTACGCCATCTCACGGACAACCTTTAAGTATCGCAGATTCTTTACTATCTTTGCCCTTCTTAGTATGTTGTTCAACGCTGGTTTGGTGCCAGGCTATATCGTGGTGACTCGTTTGCTTCAACTTGGTGATACCGTTTGGGCCTTGATTGTTCCAATGCTACTCTCACCATTCAACATCATCTTGATGCGTTCCTTCTTCAAGAAGACCATTCCAGAAGCCATTCTCGAATCTGCTCGTATCGATGGTGCCAGTGAAGCTCGGATCTTCTTCCAGATTTGTTTGCCATTGTCACTTCCAGGTATCGCAACCATCACGCTTTTGACAGCTCTTGGTTTCTGGAACGACTGGTTCAACGCCCTTCTTTACATCAAGAGTGATAACTTGTATCCATTGCAATATTTGCTCATGCAAATCCAGCAAAATATGGACTACATTGCAAAAGCAGTCGGTCTATCTGGTCAACTGGGAGTTGCTCTTCCAAAAGAAACAGGACGTATGGCCATGGTTGTGGTTGCAACCCTTCCGATTGCTATTCTGTATCCATTCTTCCAACGCTACTTTGTTAAAGGTCTGACTATCGGTGGTGTGAAAGAATAGCACTTGCTGAGAAACACCGTCTCTCTCTTCCCAACTTCATCTTAGTGGCTGAAATTAAAATCATTAAATCGTTTATAAGTTTAAAAATAAAAAAGGAGTTTTTATCATGAAAAACTGGAAAAAATATGCTTTTGCATCTGCTAGCGTAGTCGCTTTGGCTGCAAGTCTTGCTGCTTGTGGAAACCTTTCAGGTAACAACAAAAAAGCTGCTGACTCAGCTTCAGGTGACAAACCTGTTCTTAAAATGTACCAAATCGGTGACAAACCAGATAACTTGGATGAATTGCTAGAAAATGCAAACAAAATCATCGAAGAAAAAGTTGGTGCTAAATTGGATATCCAATACCTTGGATGGGGTGACTACGGTAAGAAAATGTCAGTTATCACATCATCAGGTGAAAACTACGATATTGCCTTTGCAGATAACTATGTTGTAAATGCTCAAAAAGGTGCTTACGCTGACTTGACAGAATTGTACAAGAAAGAAGGAGCAGAGCTTTACAAAGCACTTGACCCAGCTTACATCAAAGGGAACACTGTAAACGGTAAGATTTACGCTGTTCCAGTTGCAGCCAACGTTGCATCATCTCAAAACTTTGCCTTTAACGGCGCTCTTCTTGCCAAATATGGCATTGACATTTCAGGTGTCACTTCATATGAAACACTTGAACCAGTCTTGAAACAAATTAAAGAGAAAGCTCCAGACGTAGTACCATTTGCGGTTACGAAGAACTTTATCCCATCTGATAACTTTGACTACCCAGTGCCAAATGGACTTCCATTCGTTATCGACCTTGAAGGAGATACTACTAAGATCGTAAACCGTTACGAAGTACCTCGTTTCAAAGAACACTTGAAGACTCTTCACAAATTCTATGAAGCAGGATACATTCCAAAAGACGTAGCAACAAGCGACACTTCATTTGACCTTCAACAAGATACTTGGTTCGTTCGTGAAGAAACAGTAGGACCAGCTGACTACGGTAACAGCTTGCTCTCACGTGTTGCTAACAAAGACATCCAAATCAAACCAATCACTAACTTTATCAAGAAAAACCAAACAACACAAGTTGCTAACTTTGTCATCTCAAACAACTCTAAGAACAAAGAAAAATCAATGGAAGTGTTGAACCTCTTGAACACAAACCCAGAACTCTTGAACGGACTTGTTTACGGTCCAGAAGGCAAGAACTGGGAAAAAGTTGAAGGTAAAGAAAACCGTGTTCGCGTCCTTGATGGATACAAAGGAAACACTCACATGTCAGGTTGGAACACTGGTAACAACTGGATCCTTTACATCAACGAAAACGTTACAGACCAACAAATTGCAGATTCTAAGAAACAATTGGCAGAAGCTAAAGAATCTCCAGCACTTGGATTTATCTTTAACACTGACAGTGTGAAATCTGAAATCTCAGCAATCTCTAATACAATGCAACAATTCGATACAGCTATCAACACTGGTACTGTAGACCCAGATAAAGCAATCCCAGAATTGATGGAAAAATTGAAATCTGAAGGTGCCTACGAAAAAGTATTGAACGAAATGCAAAAACAATACGACGAATTCTTGAAAAACAAAAAATCATAAGCTCGATTGATTTCGTGTATTCATTCCTAATTCCTAAAAATGTGATCACTGCCTTCCTTAGTTCTCTAGGGGAGGTAGTGATTTTTAGGATGTAAAAATGAAAGAAGTGATTCTGAGGGTTTAGGCGATGTGATACACATACATCTATAGGGGATTTATTATGAAAAAATATCGTCTTCTTTTCAAAATGAGTGCTGTCTTCTCTTACCTATTTTTCGTATTTGGTCTTTCTCAGCTGACGTCTATTGTTCAAAATTATTGGCAATTTTCTTCCCAGATTGGCAATTTCTTCTGGATTCAAAATATCTTGAGTTTGCTATTTAGCGGAGTCATGATTTGGATTCTTGTTAAGACAGGCCATGGCTATCTCTTTCGCGTTCCGAGAGAAAAATGGCTCTGGTATTCAATTCTGGCAGTCCTAGTAGCGATAGTTCATATATCTTTTAATATTCAGACAGCTAAACATGTTCAGTCAACTGCTGAAGGTTGGGCTGTATTGATTGGTTATAGTGGGACTAACTTTGCAGAGCTAGGTATTTATATAGCCCTGTTCTTTCTGGTTCCACTGATGGAAGAGTTGCTCTATAGAGGATTACTGCAACACGCTTTCTTTAAGCATTCGCGATTTGGTCTTGATTTGCTTCTTCCTTCTATTTTATTTGCTCTCCCTCATTTTTCAAGCCTGCCTAGTCTGTTAGATATCTTCGTCTTTGCAACAGTTGGAATCATCTTTGCCGGTTTGACCCGCTATACCAAGAGCATTTATCCATCCTATGCGGTGCATGTGATCAATAATATTGTAGCGACCTTGCCATTTTTGCTGACTTTTTTACATAGGGTGTTTGGGTAAAATATTGGCGCAAGAGTGAGGAATTATAGTTTTTCAATTTATAGTGAGTTTCTGGAGGAAAATGAGAATGACACCATTAAAATGGTTTGCTGGAGGAAGTGAAAGACGTTGTGAAGCCATGACGATCATTGATTATCTATTGGAAGATATAAAGAATGCGCCTCAATTTGCTCCATTGAAAAATCAGTTAGTTATTTATAAAAGACGATTAAAGGACGATGGGACCTCTGTTCCATTTATTCTAAGCCAAATGAACGTTGACATCTCACGTGTGTTGATTGACAATAAGCTGGGTTTGTCAGAAAGTCAAGCTAAGCAAATCAAAAAATTGAGAGAATTATCTGTTATTCGCTATGGTTACTGAAATGTCTGTTTACATAGAGTCACCTCTCTCTATAATTTCCGGTCAAATAAATTGCATTCGTTTTCCTGAGTGGGTATACTAGTATAGTTGAATGAAAAATTCTGAAAATTTAAGAATAGAAAAGAGAACAAATCTTATGGCAAAAGATATTCGTGTCTTACTTTACTACCTCTATACTCCAATTGAAAACGCAGAGCAATTTGCGGCAGATCACCTGGCTTTCTGTAAATCAATCGGTCTTAAAGGCCGTATCCTAGTCGCTGACGAGGGAATCAACGGAACCGTTTCAGGTGACTACGAAACAACTCAAAAATACATGGACTACGTTCACAGCCTCCCAGGAATGGAAGACCTCTGGTTCAAGATTGATGAAGAAAGTGAACAAGCTTTTAAGAAGATGTTTGTTCGTTACAAGAAAGAAATTGTCCACCTTGGTTTGGAAGACAACGACTTTGACAACGACATCAACCCACTTGAAACAACAGGTGCTTACTTGTCTCCAAAAGAGTTCAAAGAAGCCCTTCTTGACGAAGATACAGTGGTTCTTGACACACGTAACGATTATGAGTACGACCTAGGACATTTCCGCGGTGCTATCCGCCCAGACATCCGCAACTTCCGTGAATTGCCACAATGGGTTCGTGACAACAAGGAAAAATTCATGGACAAGCGTGTCGTGGTTTACTGTACAGGTGGAGTTCGTTGTGAGAAATTCTCAGGCTGGATGGTCCGTGAAGGCTACAAAGATGTCGGTCAATTGCACGGAGGAATCGCAACCTACGGTAAAGACCCAGAAGTCCAAGGTGAGCTTTGGGATGGGAAAATGTACGTCTTTGACGAGCGTATCGCAGTCGATGTCAACCATGTTAACCCAACCATCGTAGGGAAAGACTGGTTTGATGGAACACCATGTGAACGCTATGTCAACTGTGGAAATCCCTTCTGTAACCGTCGTATCCTAACATCAGAAGCAAATGAAGACAAGTACCTTCGTGGATGCTCACACGAGTGCCGTGTTCACCCACGAAACCGCTATGTTTCAGAAAATGAATTGACACAAGCAGAAGTGATCGAGCGCCTAGCAGCTATCGGTGAAAGCTTGGATCAAGTCGCTACAGTATAAAGCAAACAGCCCTTAGGGGCTGTTTTTCTATGCTTTTTATCTAAAAATCTAAAGTTTGTTTCTGTATCTTTCAGGAAAATAGGGTATACTATGTGTAAACGATTTCAAAGGAGGCCAGTTATGGCGAAAACATTTTTTATCCCAAATAAAGAAAGTATTCTAGGACAACAGGAGGTCTTGACTGCCAAGTCCATCTTAGCCTTGGTAGATGGTTTGGATTCGCATAGTTATGATGCGGTCTATCTCCGACAGCCCCTCAATCGTCTCGAATACATGGAGTGTGGGATTGTAGGCAAGTCGCAATTTCTCTTCAAGGTGAACTATGCGGATAGTCGAAAAGGTTATCAAGTGGTGATTCCAGACCTCCTTATCAGAGCGGACTGGGAGATTGTAGAAGCTCTCCTCCAAGCCCTATCGAGCAAGTTGGGTGAGGCAGTAGAAGGACTGGAAGGATTTGACTTTGAAGCTTATTTCCGACAAACAGTCAAGCATTATCTAGCTGATAAGGCGGCTCGTCTGGTATACTGCCAAGGTCTCTTGTCCCCTATCTACCTCAACAGGGAATACCTCGAGAGCTTTTTGGCTGAGGATGGATTGGCACGTTTTGAAGAGCTGGTCAAGAAGGTTCAAGGCTCTGATGCCTATCTTGCCAGTGTAAAATTTTACCCAGACGCCCAAGGTAAGGTGCACGGTATCTACCACCTAGCCCAGGGAGTCAAGACGATTTTGCCAAAGGAACCCGTTGTACCAGTGCCTTATATTGAGCAGCTAGCAGGCAAGGAGCTTGTTTGGGAGATTGACCTAGTGGCGATTTCTGGTGATGGGTCCAAAGCAGAAGACTACGAATCCATCGCTCGCTTGGACTATGCAAGATTTCTAGAGTCACTACCAACAGCATTTTACCACCAACTAGATGCCAATCAACTAGAAGTACAGCCCATCCTAGGACAAGATTTTGAAGGATTGGCAAGCATCGAGTAGGCCTTGTTCAAAAAAGAGTAAGCATAAAAATCCCTGTCATTAATAAATGGCAGGGATTTTGGTTAAAAGAATGTCAGGATGCGAAGGTAGTCCACTGTCAGCGCGAGCTCTGCAATGAAGAAGGGTAAGAGAATAGCGCCATCAAGTAAGACAGCTAGTAAGAAACGATAAAATGGGTCAAGACTACTGGTCTTACTTGGCTTGCTAATCACAAAGAGATTTCCAAGGGCAAAGATGGCCATGCTTAGAAGAGTGAGGATGCCAGCAAATCGTAAGCCACCAAAAAGTGCAAAGAAACTTGCTAGAGCCGTTAGGACAAGCGGGATAGCAAAGAGTCGGCTGTAACGATCGAAGGCTTCTTGGAATGTGAAGCCGTTCTCCTGGTCTAGTACACGTCGGACAGTAAAGCCTCCCCAAATGATGGAAAAGTAAAATAGAGCGCTAGCGACCAAGATAGAAAGTCCAGCAAAGAGATCTAAAGGAGGGAGCTGGTTAGGTAAATTATTCGCAATAGAGGCCATATAGCCATAGTAGAGGTGCTTGATATGATAGATACTAAAGAAAAGGTTAATCGAGGATAGCAAGGTGAGCAGGGCAAAGACACTATAACGATGCTTTTGGTCCGTAGTCTTGCTGGCAGTTGGTTCTTGGATAGCATCCAGCAGCCAAGTCCAAAATAGTGCGATTTCTTTTTTGAATCGGGCAGTTTTACGAGGGTCAATCTCTGGGATATAGGGACTTTCTAAAGCCTTGCTGAGGATGCTTTTCTCTTTTACAGAGTCTTCTTGGCTGCGTTCCTCTTCAGCTTTCCCTTCTCCCTCTTCCTCGGTTTGGGCTTCCTCAATTACTTCGGGAGTTTCCTCCTCATGCGTTTCCAGCTCTTTAGGTGAGACAGAAGTTTCTTCGTTTACTTGTAGTTCGGTCTCCACAGTTTCTGAAGTCTCAGGCTCGTTGGGCTGGTTTTCCGATTTCGTCTGAGGTGATTTCTTCTCAAGATCGGCACTTTCAAACCATTCTTGTGTCATGATGGAACCTCCTTTTTTATGGTTGTTTTCTACTTTTAGACTAGCAGATGAAAGCGTTTTTGTCAATGATTTCTAGGTGGAGCAGAGTATTCTTCTTCCTTGGGTAGGTAGATATCCTGATTGGCTTTTATAATGAGCATATCCTTAATATCTGCTTTGTCTGTCTTGTAGGGGTTGGCAAGTTCATTCTCTTTTTGTCTAGGGTGTTCTCTTTGTGCTTTACGATAAATACCGCCATGCTGAGAAGAAAGATCTAGATTGATACGATCGAATTCTGTCTTAGAAAGAAAGAGTGTTAAGTCATTGTGAGAGTCTAGCTCAACCTTGCCGTGAACCTTAATATTTTCAGCATAGATATGCCCCCCTTCTGTCTTGACCTGGCTATCTGTCAATTCGGTATCAAAGATATTGATGATATGAGGTGTCGTTAGTGTGCTGTTCTTGATAGAACTTTCAGTTAGTCTTAAGAGGTAGCCTTTTGTTTTAATTGTCGCATTTTCAAGATTGGCTTGACGAATATTGGTTTGTCCACGATTGGCTGAGACATTGATAGCTTTCAGAGTTCTTCCTTTAGGGAGGGAGAGAACGACTTCGTCAAAACGGTGAGAATAACTGCTGGCGATACGAAGTAGGCCTTCGATTCCTGAGCCGAGAAAACGATGTTGGGAGGTTTGTTTATCAGTGACAGTCAGTGTTTTGTCACTCATGCCAGTAGTCAGATCGTGACGACCAGACACGGAAGGATGATAGGTGATGTGGATCTTGTCATCTACAGACTCTGTGATGGTTAGGCTATGTTCCTCAAGGGCTAGATCAAGTTTTTCCACTTCATTTCCAAAGGTCACTTCTTCGATACGATTGTCATAGACGGGGTCTTTTGACATGGCAAGCAAACTTTGAATACCATTGGACTGGGCGCCTACAATGATCATGATAAAACCGAGGATTGTAGAAACCACACCAAAGATGAGAAATCCTTTTGTCAATTTACGCATGTCTGTCACCTCTCTTTCCTTTTTTAAGAATCCATTGCACCAAGCGGACGACTAGAAGACCAAAGAAACGAGCTACATAGGAGATGCCTAGTAGAACAAGAGAAGAAGCACCGATAGAGAGCAAACCTGCTCCGAAAATTAAGATAAAGGCAGATTTAGCTTCTACTAGGATGCTAAAACTTTCTACGATAAAGAGTCCGCCCAGCAGGATACCCGTCACAGAGACGGTAAAGAAGGCTAGAATGACGGAGACAGCCGCGATAAAAAGCCCGATGATGGTTAAGATCATTGCAATTCCAACAGGAATGCCGATAGGGGCTGCTAGTAAGGCCAAGAGGGCAATATGTAGGAGTTGGCGATCATTCTTTTGAGCGGGTGCCTCATTGACTTTCTTGTCGAGGAGGTTAGAGAGGATATCATGAGCGGCTTCTTTTGGAGTTCCTAGACTGGCAATGAGTTCTTCTTCACCCTCTGGGCCTGCATCGTCAAATAGTTCCTTAAAGTAGTCCATGGCTTCGATGCGGTCAGCTTCAGGCAGTTTATTGAGATAGGTTTCTAACTGAGTCAGATAGTCAGTTCTTGTCATGGCGGATACTCCCTTCTATGATGCCGTTGACGGTGTCGGTATAGAGCGTCCACTCTTCCTTTAGAGTAACGAGTTGCTCTACGCCCCGATTAGTCAAGGAGTAGTATTTGCGCATACGCCCCTGAAACTCTCTAGAGTAGGTGGTCAGAAAGCCACTGGCTTCCAATTTTTTGAGAATGGGATAGAGCGTAGATTCTTTGATATTGGCGATGAGCTTAATGGTTTGGCTAATCTCATAACCATAAGAATCCCCCTGCTCCAGTACAGCCAAGATGAGAAACTCAATCAAGGCAGAGGATGTTGGGAAGTACATGGGAAACCTCCTTTATATTATATAAAAATTTTATATATACTCTTTTCAAATATATTGTATCTCAAGTTGAAAGCCCTGTCAAGAAATATGTGTAAAAATTTTATATATAAAAAACTCCTAGTAAAAACTAGAAGTTTAGAGGATGTTGTCAGACTTTATCTAAATTTTATCGTAGATTTCTTATACTTAATTTCCTTATCTAAAAGTTTCAATAAAGGAGTTACGTACTCAGGATTTGGAAATTTAGGACCGAAAATGACTTCTCGGATTTGAATGTTTTCTTTTCTCTCAAGATAAAGTTTACCGAATTCAGGAGAATAATCAATTTTTATCTTGACATTATCTGATCTTAGGTTAGCATATTGTAAAATACGCAATTCTTCTTCATACTTGTAATCAACCGATTTGAATAGGTAGCGGATTTCTTCTATACAGTCAGCGATAGCTTTTTTATAGAATGGGTCCTCGGGATTTTTATAGTCCCTTAATTCTGATTTTAAATCCTCTAACAATCCTTTTAATCGCGTTACTTCTTCATTGGTGAATAGTTCACTTTCTTCGATGTCGAATTGGTCATTGGAGTAATGAAGATAAGCTACGCGATATAAGTAATCCTTATCATTATTCGGTGTAGAATGTTTGTTTTCAGAATTTTGTGTATTATCGTTGCTTATAGTCGTCATCTCTTTGTTGGATTCATTTGAAGAGGTATTGTTTTGAACTTCAATACTTGAATTCATTTTATGACCGATTTGTTTATCTGAGTTTTTTTGATACCAAGGAAGGTCACTGAGTGAATGATAACGAGCAAAATCACTCTCATTCAGTACAATACAGACTCCTTCTGCATTATTTCCATATTGCGACCACATGGCTAGATCGTCTGTTTTGCTAGTGAAACTCATTAAAAACCAAGAGCTAGGTTCCAAAGGATTGCGTTTTTCTAATTTTAAAATATCTTCTAGAATGACCCCTTCCTCAGGATCGTTCATATAGTTGGCGTTATTCAGGCGTGTCTTTCCTGAGATGGAGAATGGAGCTTTATCCTCTTTTCCTAGTATGCTTTGGAGTGCTTTTCCTGAAGTATAGTGACCAAATTTTAGTTTTCTATTTTTGTCTTCAGCCTTCAATCCAAGCTCATACTTGATTTGTTGGACAAGCGTGTAAATTTTAATTAGCTTATTGATTTTTTTGGAGTCTTCTCCGTAATGCTCTATCCAGGCTTTTAAAATATCATATTTTGTATCGGAGATGATGCCAAGTTTTAAGGTGCGAATAAGCAAATTTTTCTCTTTTTCATCTTTCCCTTCTTCAATAGATGAATCAAAACAAAGTTTATCCAGAGCTTTTACGATATTAGTAGTGGAAATCTGAACTTGATCTTGCTTAAATTGTTCTTCGTTTTCGAGTATCTCGATGAGCATATTTAAAATTTTAATACTCGGAATAGATTCTAAAGATTGATAGATATCGTTTAGGAGATTTGATTGATCTATTTGATTATTTTTTACCAAATCCATCCGAGTTGTAAGATATTTAACAGTAATTTCTTCAGATTGTACGAATCTATTGTGTAATCTTTTTAGTTTGTCTATGATTTCAAGTTTTTCATCTTCGTTTTGTTGTTTGGTGATAATTTTGGTAAGAACTTCAGCGTAACATAAAGTGATATCTTCATTTTTTTCAAAATTAGAAGCTATTTTCTTTAATTTAGAAGCGATATTATTCAATTCATCTAAGTTGGTTTGTTTAAGTGACAAATTGGCCAAAGCCATAGCATAACATAAAGCAATGTTTTCAGGCTCCTCGAACTTTTCGTATATGACCTGAATTTTCTGAGTAGTTTCAGCAATTTGCTCAACTTTGGTCTGTTTAGCAGATAGACTAACTAAAGCTCTAGCATACTGTAAAGCAATATCTTGGGGCTCATTGAACTTTTTGTGAATCGCTTTAATTTCTTTAGCAATCTCATCAATTTCATCAGCTTTGGTCTGTTTGATTGATAGATTGGTTAAAGTCATAGCATAATATAAAGCAATTTCCTGAGGTTCATTGAACTTTTTGTAAATTTCTTTAATTTCTTTAGCAATCTCATCAATTTCATCAGCTTTCGTCTGTTTAGCTGACAAATTAACTAAAGCCATAACATATCGTAAAGCAATATCTTCAGACTGCTTAAACTGCTCAAAAATTTGTTTGACTGAATTCACAGTCTTACCTAGTTCTTCTACATTTACTTGTTCAACTGACAAATTGAACAAAATCCTAGCAAATGCTTCTGCTATATCATGTGAATCCTGGAATTGTTGCTGTAATTTCTCTAGTTTTTTAGCAGTAGTCATCCGTTCCTTCAACACAGTCTGCTTGGTTGATAAATTGACCAAAATCCAAGCATACCGCAACGCAATGTCTTCTGATTCAGGGTATTGTTCATAAATTATTCTTGCCTTTTCTGCTAGAGCTTCACAGGAAGACCTATCTGTCTCCTCGGCTGATAAGTCAACGAGTTTATCTAACTTTACTTTACTTAGATACCAATTGTATTTCTGTTCATCCATTCTATGCACCTCGTTTAAAATAGTAGCTATCTTATAAACTAATGTATTTTTCGTATGATAATTAGTTCCTATACATCTTATTATATCAAAAATGCCATCTTTCTGCTAACAGATGGATGGTGCTTTTTGTTGCTAGAAACACCTAAAAAGCCAGACAGAGTCTGACTTTGCATTGTTTATATCTGAGAAGTAATTTAGAATAATTAAAGTATCTTATCCGCCCGATCCACCATAAAGAGTGAGACGGTCATGATGATATCGATGACTAGAAGGGCAAGGACGGCTGGAATCCAAGATTGGAAAAGTTCAAAACTATAACCAAACAAGGTAGGACCAAAGGCCGCCAAGATATACCCACCTGTTTGCGCCAGTCCTGACAGCTGAGCTGTCTTTTCAGGAGAACTGGTTTTAAGAGAAAAGCAAACCATGAGGTAGGGGAAGAGGGCACTGCAGGCCGTTCCAATCAAGAGGTGGACGACTAACCAGTAGAGGAAATTATTGGTTGGATACAAGAGCATGGCAATTCCTGTCATACCAGCGATAGAGATAATTGCCAGCATGATTCGACGGTGACCATCTGACAGACGAGTCGTCAGACTTGGGATGGTCATGGAAAAAGGAATGCTGATCAGTGAGAAAATAGAAGCGAGGAGAGCCGCATCACTATTAGAAATACCAGCACTAACAGCCATAGTTGGCAACCAGGTCATACTTGTATAAAAGAGCAAGGACTGAAGTCCGCCAAAGATAATGATGGCCCAGACATCTTTACTTTTTAGAATATTCTCTTTGACTTGCTTTTCTTTTTGGGCTTCTAGGTGGTGGTTGTGGCGATGATTTGGCAACCAGACTAGCAGAGTGATCAGACAGAGAAAGCTGAGTACAAGGATGAGACCTTTCCAAGAACTAGCTTGGGTGATAGGAACCGAAAGATAAGAAGCGATGGCCGTTGAAACCCCCATGGCAGTGACATAGAGAGTTGTTAGGAAACTGATCTTTTGAGGCTGATTTGCCTGAATCATACTTGGGAGGAGTACATTGAAAATGGCGATGCTCGCTCCGATGATCAGAGTTCCTAGATAGAGAAGGGGCAGATTGAAGATCCGAATGACAGAGCCAACAGTTAAGAGGAGGAGACAGTAAGTAAAGAGATGTTCCAACCCGATTTTTTGTGCCAAGCGGCTCGCAAAAGCAGAGAAAAGAGCAAACATCAAGAGAGGGAGACTGGTTAAAATCCCAAGAGAACTAACCTCCACTCCTAGTCCCTGAGCAATATCTCCTAAAATAGTTGGTAAAGCAGTGAAAGGAGAGCGTAAAACAGTCCCAATTAAGACAATTCCTAGAACAAAAAAGAGTGATTGTTTTTTCATGAAAACCTCGATAGGATGATTTTAATAACAGCTTATTTTAAGGTTTTTTTCTTACAATGTCAAGGAGAGGACTGCTAAGAAAGCTAGAACGATTTAACTGAAAATAGAGTGAAAGGGGACGGATTTCTTTACCAGAATTTTTCTTGATTTGAGATAAAAATAGGAAACTAGGAAATTTTGTGATAAAATAGTGGAAGGAAATCTATAAATTGGAGAAAAACTGTGTCTGAAAAGCAAAAAATCAGCGTCTTGATGTCGGTCTATGTAAAGGAAAATCCGACATTTTTGAGAGATGCTATCAAGAGTATTCAAAACCAGACCTTGAAACCAAGTGAGCTTGTTCTTGTTGAGGACGGGCCGCTCACGCCCGAACTCTATCAAGTGCTAGATGAAGTGGAAGCGCAGTCAGAGATTCCAGTGAAACGTTGCCCCTTAGAGCAAAACCAAGGTTTAGGCTTGGCTCTTCGTTACGGTGTTTTGCAGTGCCAGTATGACATTATTGCCCGCATGGATACGGATGATTTAGCCGTTCCGGATCGTTTTGAGAAACAGCTTCAACTAATGGAGAAAGCAAATCTCGATCTCTTAGGTGGACATATTGCAGAGTTTATTGACAATCCTGACGAGATTGTTTCTTACCGTCGTGTTCCAACTCAGCACGCAGACATTGTGGCTTATCAGAGAATGAGAAGCGCCTTTAACCACATGACAGTCATGTTCAAGAAGGATATGGTTCTCAAGGCAGGCAACTATGAAGATGGGCTTTATATGGAGGATGATCTCCTCTGGCTCAATATGATTGCCGCAGGCGCCAAGACTGGAAACCTCGATCAGATCTTGTGTCAGGTTCGTGTCGGTGCAGGGATGTTTGAACGTCGTGGTGGTTTGCGCTACCTCAAACTCTATCGTCAGGCTCGTCAGCGCATGCTTGAAAGAGGCCAAATTTCCTACATGGAATATGCGAAAAGCATTGCCATTCAGGCGATTGTGGCACTTTGTCCAGGTTTTGTACGTCAGTTTATTTTTGTGAAATTATTAAGAAAAAATAAATAGTATTGTAAAAGATAAAATAGCCAAAAAATATTACAATGACAATATATTTATTTGCATTCTTTTAAGAAAGAGTAAATTCCTATGAATAAAAAACTAACAGATTATGTAATTGATCTGGTTGAAATTTTAAATAAACAGCAAAAGCAGGTGTTTTGGGGTGTATTTGATATTATTAGTATGGTGGTTTCCATCATCGTGTCTTACATTCTCTTTTATGGCTTGATTAACCCAGCGCCTGTGGACTATGTTATCTATACTGGTTTGGCTTTCCTCTTCTATCAAATCATGATTGGATTTTGGGGGCTCAATGCGAGTATTAGTCGCTATAGTAAAATCACAGATTTCTTAAAAATCTTTTTTGGCGTAACCGTCAGCAGCATTGTCTCTTACGGACTTTGCTACGCCTTTCTTCCTCTATTTTCTATCCGGTTCATCATACTCTTTATCTTATTGAGTACTTTCCTCATCTTACTCCCTCGTATCACTTGGCAGCTGATTTATTCTAAGCGCAAGCAGGGTAGTGGGGAGGGCGAACACCGCCGTACCTTCTTGATTGGTGCTGGTGATGGTGGGGCCCTCTTTATGAACAGCTACCAACACCCAACTAGTGACCTTGAGTTAGTGGGAATTTTGGATAATGATGAGAAGAAAAAGGGACAAAAACTAGGTGGAATTTCCGTTTTGGGTTCTTATGATAATCTGCCTGAATTGGCCAAACGTCACCAAATCGAGCGCGTCATCGTAGCCATCCCTTCGCTTGATCCGTCAGAGTACGAACGTATCCTGCAGATGTGTAATAAACTCGGTATCAAATGTTACAAGATGCCCAAGGTTGAGACAGTTGTTCAAGGGCTTCATCAACCAGGTAGTGGTTTCCAGAAGATTGACATCACAGACCTTTTGGGTCGTCAGGAAATTCGTCTCGACGAATCCCGTCTTGGTGCAGAGCTTACAGGCAAGACCATCTTGGTGACAGGAGCCGGCGGTTCGATTGGTTCAGAGATTTGTCGTCAGGTTAGCCGCTTCAATCCTGAACGCGTGATTTTGCTGGGGCATGGTGAAAATTCCATCTATCTCGTTTATCATGAATTAATCCGTACATTCCAAGGGATTGATTATGTTCCTGTTATTGCAGATATTCAGGACTATGACCGTCTTCTACAGGTATTTGAACAGTACAAACCGGCTATCGTTTACCATGCTGCTGCTCACAAACACGTTCCGATGATGGAACGCAATCCAAAAGAAGCCTTCAAGAACAATATCCTAGGAACCTATAATGTTGCCAAGGCTGTTGATGCAGCCAAAGTACCTAAGATGGTCATGATTTCGACTGACAAGGCGGTCAATCCACCGAATGTTATGGGCGCAACCAAGCGCGTGGCAGAATTGATTGTCACTGGCTTTAACCAACGTAGCAAATCAACCTACTGTGCGGTCCGTTTTGGGAATGTTCTCGGTAGCCGTGGTAGCGTGATTCCTGTCTTTGAACGCCAGATTGCTGAAGGTGGCCCTGTAACGGTGACAGACTTCCGCATGACACGTTACTTCATGACTATTCCAGAGGCTAGCCGTCTGGTAATCCATGCTGGGGCTTATGCCAAGGACGGAGAAGTCTTTATCCTTGACATGGGCAAACCAGTTAAGATCTATGATTTGGCTAAGAAAATGGTCCTTCTAAGCGGACACACGGAAAGTGAAATTCCAATCGTTGAGGTCGGTATTCGTCCGGGTGAAAAACTCTATGAGGAACTCTTGGTTTCGACCGAATTGGTTGATAACCAAGTTATGGACAAGATTTTCGTTGGTAAGGTAAATGTCATGCCACTAGAAGCCATCAATCAGAAAATTGAGGAGTTCCGTTCACTCAGTGGAGATGAGCTTAAAGAAGCGATCATTTCCTTTGCAAATGAAACAACTCATATTGAGTAAGAGTGACTCATACAATTAAACATAAATCAAAGGCCAAGGTTTTGTATAGACAGAACCTTGGTCTTTTTACTCTGTAGTTTGAAGCTATTAGCTTGTTATAGCTGACTGATGATATCATCGATTGTATGGGCAATCCAGTCAGGATGATAGCTGAGTAAATCAGCTTCTTCTCCAAATCCCCAAGTGACAGCGAACTTTTTAATGCCAGTTTCTTGAGCTCCGATCATATCAAACTTAGTATCCCCGATGATGAGGACTTGGTCCGCAGGGAGTTGATGTGTCTGCAAGGCATAACGGATGACATCCGCCTTGTGTGGTGTTTCAGGACTAGAACCGTAAATGCCGTCAAAGAAATGATGGATTCCCAGATTTTTAGTCATATCATGAGCAGTAGGAGTATTCTTTGTTGTGGTGATATAGAGAGGATAGGTTTGTGAGAGTTCTTGAAGCAATTCGGTCATTCGGGGGAAGAGTTGGGCTTCGTGGATCCCTTTTTTCTTGTAGTAAGAACGGTAGGTTTGAACAGCTTCCGAGATTTGCTCCTTTGGGAGACAAGTTGCAAAACTAGTTTCAAGCGGTGGACCCATGAAACCACGAATGGTTTTAGCATCAGGAGTCGGGACTCCCAGTTGTTCAAAGGTATGAGTAAAGGAATTGTGGATCCCGATGGAACTGTCAACCAGAGTTCCGTCTAGATCGAAAAAGATGGCTGAGATTGATGACATAGTTTCTCCTATTAGATAAGGTTATTCTCCGAAGATTTCTTTTTGTAGGCGACGGCCAGTAGGGGTGGCAGCGAGTCCACCTTCAGCCGTTTCTCGGAAGGCAGTTGGGAGGCTGGATCCGACTTGGTACATGGCATCGATGACTTCATCGACAGGGATTTTAGACTCGATACCTGCCAAGGCCATATCTGCCGCGATAAAGGCAAAGCTAGCCCCCATGGCATTTCGTTTGACACAAGGAACTTCAACCAAACCAGCGACGGGGTCACAGATGAGACCTAGCATATTTTTAATGACAAAAGCGATGGCTTGGCTAGCTTGATAGGGCGTTCCACCTGCAGCCAAGGTCAAGGCTGCGGCACTCATGGCGGAGGCAGAGCCAACTTCGGCCTGGCAGCCACCTTCAGCACCTGAAATAGAAGCGTTGTTTGCGATAACCAATCCAAAGGCACCCGCAGCAAAGAGGAAATCCAGCTGTTCCTCGTGGCTGAGGTCAAGTTTTTGAATAGCTGCAGTAAGAACGGCAGGCAGACAGCCAGCACTTCCTGCGGTTGGAGTGGCGCAGACCAAGCCCATTTTAGCGTTGTGTTCATTGACCGCGATGGCATTTCGGGCAGCTGATAGGATGGTAAAGTCAGACAAGGCCTTGCCACTTTTGAGATGGCGATCTAGCTTGGCTGCATCGCCACCCGTTAAGCCACTACGAGATTTGTTTTCACTAAGACCGAGCTCAACAGAGGCTTTCATGACTTCTAGATTGCGCTCCATGAGGAGGAGAACTTCTGCACGTTCCCGGCCGGTTAGTTGATATTCTGTCGCAATCATGAGTTCTGCGACATTTCCTTGGAAGTCTAGATCCGCCTGCTCGACCAATTCTTTGATAGAATAAAACATGTTTCCTCCTACTTAAAGAAATTGACATTATGGAGATGAGGGATTTTTCGGATTTCTTCAATCGCCTCTTCGCAACTTCGACTATCGACTTCGATGATCATGATGGCTTTTTCTCCAGCTTTTTCCCGAGTCACATTCATCTGAGCGATATTGATATCGAAACGAGAGAGGGCTTCAGTAACATGGGCAATCATCCCCGGAACATCCTGATGCACGATGATAATGGTCGGTGTGTTCATGTTAAGAGAGACGGCAAAGCCATTGAGTTCCGTTACTTGGATATTTCCCCCACCAATAGAAATTCCTGTCACACTGATGGACTTGTGTTCATTTTTCACAGTAATTTTAGTGGTGTTAGGATGAGGAGCGTTGCTGTCTTTCTGAATGGTCCAGACAATCTTGATACCACGCTTATGAGCAATCTCAAGGCTATTGGGAATGTCAGGATCATCCGTATCCATACCTAAAATTCCAGCAACGAGAGCTAGGTCAGTCCCATGGCCACGGTAGGTCTTGGCAAATGAATTAAATAATTGGAATTCCACCTCTGTCGGTCTATCACCAAAGATAGAAGACACGATTTTTCCGATACGAACAGCACCAGCAGTATGGCTGCTTGATGGGCCAATCATGACAGGGCCGATGATATCAAAGACAGATTGAAAACGAAGTGAGTGCATCTGTTTCCCCTTACAAAGATTCTTGTTTCTATTATATCAAAGAATGAAGTTCTGTGCTTATTTCCCTTATAAAACTGAAAAAATGGATAAAAATGGTATAAAATCTTATCTTTTATGACAAAAATATCAATGTTTCAGTAAATATAAAATATTTTTGTAATATTTCTACACGAAATCGTCAAGAAACGGTAATATTCAAACGGTATGATAGAAGCATAGTAAAAAGGAGAATTTTTAGAAATGACAGTAACAACTAAAAAAATCAAATTAACTCTTGCAGGAGCAGCAACTTTCCTTGCTTTCCTTGCACCATCACTTGCTTTTGCAGATGAAACAATCACTTATACAGTTAAACCAGGTGACACTCTTTCAGAAATCGCTGAGAAGTACAACACTACGGTTGAAAAATTGGCAGAAAAAAACAAGATAGAGGATATTCATCTGATCTTTGTGGATCAAGTTTTGGTCATCGAAGGGACAGCTCCAGCTGCGAAAACTTATGAAGCCCCAGCTGCAACAGGAGAAACAATCGAAGAGACTACGACTTACGAAGAAATAACTGAAACAACAACTTATGAAGCCCCAGCTGCTACAACCAGCACTTCTTATGAAGAAGAAAGTTACACAGCTTCAACTGTAAGCGGTTCTGAAGCAGAAGCCAAAGAGTGGATCGCTCAAAAAGAATCAGGCGGTAGCTACACAGCGACAAACGGACGTTACATCGGACGTTACCAATTGACAGATTCATACTTGAACGGTGACTACTCAGCTGAAAACCAAGAACGCGTAGCAGACGCCTACGTTGCAGGACGTTACGGTTCATGGACAGCTGCTAAGAACTTCTGGCTTAACAACGGTTGGTATTAAGAAATAACTAACAGAATAATATGAAAAGGTCGAGGAATTTCCTCGACTTTTTTATATTTCCTTCGGTTGATAATAGGTTTCTACTTCTTTTTGGAGATGAGATAGCATGGAGGTTTCATCGGTTAGCTCCAGAAGGGAGAATCCTTTTTGAATAAGTTTAGCATCATCCGTACAAATCCCAATACGGACATAGCAGATGGCAAGCCTATCGTAGTGCTTCTTTTTCTTGGCATCCTCCAGTAAAGTGTAGCAGATTTGTTTACACATATTTCTATCTTGATTGTATAAGTAAATGGTGGAGAGGTTGAGTAGGATTGCCATTCGCAAGTCATATAAATGTTGATAGTTTTTATAGACTTCTAAGCGTTGCAAGATTTTTCCAGTGATGAGATGGATATGTTCTATAGGAAAGGTAAAGAGAATGGTATTGAGGATTTTTAAGTCATTCTCGTACCAAGTGTCCCGCTTTTCTATCTTCTTCCATAGCTTCTTTACAGTATTGTTAACTTCGATTGACAGTTTTTTAGTCCCATTTTGGCGGATATAGATAACAATTTCTAGCATATCTCGTATCTCTTTGATGGGGAGGTCGTGGTGAGTTTTGAGGTAGTCTTGACATTTTTGAAATAGTTTTTCGAGTTCACTAGTCCCTAGGATTGAGCTCATATTGAGATAGGTTTGCATAATTTCTGTGCGTTGACCTGGTTGATAAAGTTGACAGATATAGTCAAACTCTTCAAAACTCATATTGATTTGCCGTAGAAGAAACTCCATATTTTCATATTTAGGAGTTGTTTTCCCGCTTTCGATTTTTGATAGGCTGGTTCTTGAGAGGACACCCCCACAGACCTCCTCTTGGGTTAACCCTTTTGACTCACGGATTTCTTTATAAACATTTCCAAAATCGTAGCGCATGATCTCCTCCTTATGTGTGAAAAAAGTTAACAAAAAATAGAAATTGATTAAAAATATTGTATCATAGTGGTATAAAAAGTAAAAAAGAAATCTAAAATAAATCTGTGAAAAGGGTAACAAATTCTACGACTAAGATGATAAAGTACTAAGGGGGTATCTTTATGAAAAAAATCAGTAATTTCTGTATGTTACTCCTGCTTCTGTGTACTACTTTTTTTGTTTTTAATGTAAACCACACACGAGAAGTGGTTCGGATTCAGGAAATGGGAAAGACTGTAGGTTCTTTGGATGTATACTTGAAAGATGTCAATGAACCTGCAGAATCTGTTCTTCGATTTTTTGAGGATGTATCAAAGGAATACAAAGTATCCATCATCAAAACAGACAGTGGTGATGAGGTGATCAAGTCTGGTGTTTTTGATAAAGATACCTTCCCCTACCAAGAGTTTGGACTTTCTTCCCTTGATTTTGCCACAGATGGTGAAGGAGTCTACAGTAATAAAGAAATTTCCAATAAACTTGGTACGATTCCGACCTTTCTAAAAGCCAAGCCTATTCAGCTTATGACTTTTCAAGCCTATATCAAGGATACATCTCGTAGTTTAAATGGTCGCTATACGATAACTTCTACACAAGAGATGGACAAGGATAGGATTGTACAGAAATGGAGCGATTTTTTCAAGATAGACCAGGCTACCTTGCTAGAGCCGACCTACAAAAGTGCAGTGGAAGTCCTAAATCGAGATTTGCTCTTATCTGCCATCATTTTTGTCCTGGCTATTTTGCTACTTGTGTTAGTGACAGTGTATCAACCAATGATGGAAATGAAAAGAGTCGGAGTACAAAAATTACTTGGTTTTCAAGATCGGGCTGTTTTAGCTGATGTTGTGAAAGGCAACCTCTACTTCCTCCTAGGTGGGACGCTTGTGATCAATCTAGGCGTGTTTTTCTTACTTGATTATAAGCCAAAAGATTTGTTTCCTATGTTATGGTTGTCGCATTTTTTGCTTTTGCAACTTTATCTCTTTATCAGTTGGGTGACTTATCTCTTAATCCAAAAAATGACAATCAGCTCTCTACTGAAAGGTTTTTCATCTTTCAAATTTGGTTTGATATTTAATTATTTGATGAAAATTGGAACCACCATTTTACTGACGGTTTTACTGATTGGGGTGGGGAAAAGTTTGGAGCAAGAAAACAAAGAGTTGAATTACCAGAAACAGTGGATCAGTCAAGGAAATTATCTGACCTTAGAAACCTTCCAACTCAATGATAACCTGTGGCAAGAGCAGTTGGCAGGCTCAGGGCAGGCAGTGGATTATTTCTATCGATTTTATCAGGATTTGGTAGAAAAAACGCAGGCAGGCTATGCGCAAACTAGTAACCTGCCTATAAAAAATTTTGCCACTGCAGAACAAGTGCAGCAGTATCAACTGGCTGATATGCTAACTGTTTACTGTGCCAATCGCAATTTTCTAAAGGGCAAGGGATTCAAGCTACCCGATACCGGCACTAAAAAAGTTATTTTGATGCCAGCAAGTACGAAAGGTGAAGAAGATAAAAATCAGCTCTTGGGGAAATTAATTGCCTATCTTTCGATGAAGTATGAAGAGCAGCAAAAACGAACGATAGAGGAGATGGATGTCGAGATTGCCTATTATGAAGGAGATTGGTCGTTCTTTCCATATAATGATAAGCGAAAGGAAAATCTCTACAATCCAATTATTAGTTTGGTCAATGATTCTGATATGATGTGGGATGAAAAAGCCTCCCTGTCAACAACAGGTTTAAATAATCCCATTAAAATCGAAAATACAGCTCAACACCAAAAAGAGGTGACAGCGTTAGTTGAGAAATTATCAGATGGGAATTATTTAAAATTTTCATCTATTCAAGCCATTCAACAAGAGAAGGTAGATTCTTATCGAGATGCAGTTCGGAATTTTAACCTACTCTTTGCTTTGTTTGGTCTCCTTAGCATGATGATTTCTTACTTCTTGCTAGTAACAACTTTCTTGTTGAAGCGAACAGATATTATTACCAAGAAGTTTATGGGCTGGAAATTGATAGATCGGTATCGTTCCTTGCTGGGTCTCCTATTAGCTGTTTATAGCCTTCCTTTTATGGTCTTGCTATTCTTTGCTCATGCTCTTTTTCCGCTCCTACTTTTTGCAGGATTTACATGCTTAGATATTTTGTTTGTACTTTTCTTGGGTTCTAAAATGGAAAAACGAAATGTAGCGCAGTTATTGAAAGGGGACATCTTATGATAAAGTTGGAAAATGTTACGAAAACCATTGGGGAAAAAGTTATTTTGGAGAACTTATCTCTAAAGATTAACCAAGGGGATTTAGTTGCGATAGTTGGAAAGAGTGGTAGTGGCAAGTCAACCTTGTTAAATCTCTTGGGTTTGATAGATGGCGATTACAGTGGACATTATGAAATATTCGGTCAGAAAAATGTACCTGTCAATTCTGTTAAGTCGCAAGCGATTATCCGCGAACATATCTCTTATCTATTTCAAAATTTTGCTCTGATTGACAATGAAACGGTAGAGTATAATCTCATGCTCGCTCTAAAGTATGTGAAATTATCCAAGAAAGACAAAGTCAAAAAGATAGAAGAAATTTTAGAGAGAGTGGGGTTGCCATCAACTCTACATCAAAAGGTTTCAGAGTTATCTGGAGGGGAACAGCAGCGAATCGCAGTTGCTAGAGCCATTTTAAAACCGAGTCAGCTCCTGTTAGCAGACGAACCAACCGGTTCTCTAGATCCTGAAAATCGAGATTTGGTTTTAAACTTTCTCTTAGATATGAACAAGGAAGGGAAAACGGTCATTATCGTTACCCACGATGCCTATGTGGCCGAACAATGCCATCGAGTCATTGAATTGTGAAAGAGAATGTAGGGAGTTCGTTTATCTCTCTGTCGTTTGATATTTAATAGAGTGATTATATTTTTCCAAAAAATGAATAGCATAAATACGCTTAGGGATAACATTTTTATGTAATTTCCCTAAGTTTTTTTGTTTAAAATGAAATAAAATTCAGTTTTGGCTTGACAAATGTTTTTGAGAAGTGTATTATTTATACAATTTAAAAGTATAAAAATAAGAGGAGGTTTTCTATGAATAAAGTGAAGAAGGTGTTGATGACGATGTTTGGTTTGCTTATGTTTCCCTTATTATTTGCTTGTAGTAACACTCAATCCCAAGGTGTTGAAGCCATTAAGGCTAAAGGAAAATTGGTGGTGGCCCTAAATCCAGAGTTTGCTCCATTTGAATATCAGAAATTGGTCGATGGGAAAAATCAGATTGTAGGTTCAGATGTTGAGCTAGCCAAAGCCATCGCAAAGGAACTAGGTGTAGAAGTGGAGTTCTCTCCAATGAGTTTTGACAATGTACTAGCTAGTCTTGATTCAGGAAAGGCCGATCTTGCCATATCAGGTGTTTCTAAAACGGAGGAGAGAAGTCAAGTTTACGATTTTTCAATTCCCTACTACACTTCGAAAAATAAGGTGATCGTAAGAAAATCTGAATTGACGAATTACCAATCAGTCAAGGATTTGGCTCAGAAAAAGGTTGGAGCGCAGAAAGGTTCGATACAGGAGACTTTGGTCAAAGAAACCTTGCAGAATTCTTCTCTCGTTTCACTTCCTAAAAATGGAAATTTGATAACAGACTTGAAATCAGGGCAACTGGACGCGGTTATCTTTGAGGAGCCAGTGGCGAAAGGATATGTAGAGAATAATCCAGACCTAGCCATCGCTGAGTTTGATGTTGACAATGACAAAGAAGATTCCTACGCTGTTGCGATGAAAAAAGACAGTAAAGAATTAAAAGATGCGGTTGACAAAACCATCCAGAAGCTGAAGGATTCTGGGGAATTGGACAAATTGATTGACGATGCTTTTAAAGCCTCTATCGAAAAATAGAAAGAAGGATGAGAAATGAGTAAGGAAAAAGTTATTTTAGCCTATTCAGGTGGATTGGATACATCAGTTGCGATTACATGGTTAAAAAAAGACTATGATGTGATTGCTGTTTGTATGGATGTGGGTGAAGGAAAAGATTTGGAGTTCATCCACGATAAAGCTCTCAAGGTTGGGGCTGTTGAGTCTTATGTCATTGATGTTAAGGAAGAATTTGCTAATGACTATGTTTTAGTGGCCCTTCAGGCTCATGCCTACTATGAACAGAAGTATCCCTTGGTATCTGCTCTGAGTCGCCCTCTTATTTCAAAAAAACTCGTTGAAATAGCTCATCAGACGGGGGCAACCACAATTGCCCATGGTTGCACAGGTAAAGGAAACGACCAAGTTCGGTTTGAAGTCTCTATTGCAGCTTTGGATCCCAATTTAAAAGTAGTTGCACCTGTTCGTGAGTGGAAATGGTCTCGTGAAGAAGAAATCCAATATGCCAAAGAAAACGGCGTCCCAGTTCCCGCTGACCTTGACAATCCTTACTCTGTTGACCAAAATCTTTGGGGACGTGCAAATGAATGTGGTGTCTTGGAAAACCCTTGGAACCAAGCGCCAGAAGAAGCATTTGGAATCACATCTTCTCCAGAAGAGGCGCCAGACAGTCCAGAATTTATTGATATTGAGTTTAGCTGTGGGGTGCCCATCTCCCTCAATGGTGAGAAGATGAAAGTGGCGGCTTTGATTCAAAAGCTAAATGAAATTGCAGGCAAACACGGTGTCGGACGGATTGACCATGTGGAAAATCGCCTAGTCGGTATTAAGTCAAGAGAGATTTATGAGTGCCCAGGTGCTGTGACCTTATTGGCAGCTCATAAGGAGATTGAGGACTTGACTCTTGTGAGAGAAGTGGCTCATTTCAAACCTATTATCGAAAATGAGTTGTCCAATCTCATCTATAATGCCTTGTGGTTTAGCCCAGCAACTCAGGCTTTGATTGCCTATATCAAGGAGACACAGAAAGTTGTCAATGGAACTGCAAAAGTTAAACTCTATAAGGGGAATGCCCAGGTAGTGGCTCGGAAATCTCCAAATTCTCTTTACGATGAAAATTTGGCGACTTATACTAGTGCGGACACCTTTGACCAAGATGCGGCTGTTGGATTTATCAAGCTTTGGGGGCTTCCGACTAAGGTTTATTCAGAAGTTCAGAAAAATGTTGAGTAATGACGCGATAGAAAGGGACGACAGGATATGTCGAAAAATACAAAATTATGGGGTGGTCGATTTGAAAGCACTGTGGAAGATTGGGTAGAACAGTTCGGTGCGAGTATTTCCTTTGACCATCAGCTGGCAAAATTTGATTTGATGGGTTCCCTAGCTCATGTTCAAATGCTAGGACAGACTGGCATTTTAAGCTTGGAAGAGGCAGAGCAGATCCAAGATGGTCTGAAAGCTTTGTTGCGAGATTTAGAGGCAGGGGAGCTTCATTTTGATATTGCAAATGAAGATATTCATATGAATATGGAAGTGTTGCTGACAGAGAAAATCGGTCCTCTGGCTGGGAAATTGCACACGGCTCGTTCTCGGAATGACCAAGTCGCAACGGATATGCACTTATATCTAAAGGAGCAGCTTGGCCATGTCTTGGATAAGTTGGCGAATCTGAACAGTGTTTTGCTGGATTTGGCTGAAAAACATGTGGAAACCATCATGCCAGGCTATACCCATTTGCAGCACGCCCAACCGATTAGTTTTGCCCACCATCTCATGGCCTATTACAATATGTTCCAAAGGGATAGCGAACGCTTTGCATTTAACCTAAAACATACGGACCTATCTCCCCTGGGTGCGGCTGCCTTGGCGGGGACAACTTTTCCAATCGATCGTCAATTATCGAGTGATTTATTGGGCTTCCAACACCCCTATACCAATTCCTTGGACGCAGTGAGTGACCGTGATTTTATCTTGGAATTTCTGTCAAATGCCAGCATTTTGATGATGCATATGAGTCGTTTTTGTGAAGAAATCATCAATTGGTGCAGTTTTGAGTATCAGTACATTAGCTTGTCTGATAGCTTTTCAACGGGCTCGTCTATCATGCCCCAGAAGAAAAATCCTGATATGGCCGAATTGATTCGAGGGAAGACAGGACGGGTTTACGGGCACTTACTTGGACTATTGACTGTCATGAAGTCTTTGCCTCTGGCCTACAATAAGGATTTGCAAGAGGACAAGGAAGGCATGTTTGATACAGTAGACACGATTTTAAATTCTCTGGATGTGCTGGCAGGTATGCTATCGAGCATGCAGGTTAATAAGGCCAAAATGCAGCAATCTACAGAGAATGATTTTTCGAATGCGACCGAACTGGCGGATTATTTGGCTGAAAAAGGCCTCCCCTTTAGAGAAGCGCATGAAATAGTAGGGAAATTGGTTCTAGACTCTATCAAGCATGGTAAAAATATCCAAGATTGGGATTTGGAGGAGTTGCAAACCTACCACCCCTTGATTGAAGAGGATATTTATATCTACTTGCGTCCGGAGACTGCTGTTCAGAGACGGAATTCCTTAGGAGGAACCGGCTTTGAGCAAGTGAAACACCAGATAGAACAAGCGAAGAAAGAACTTAAAGGGGAGAATTGATTCGTTTACAAAGAAGAAAGATAGGTTGAGATGATTTATCAGCCTCTTTCTTGTCTTCTCCAACCAAGCGTGTTATAATGAATACTGCTCAAGCGACCTTCAATCGTGAAGCACACACGACCTTCAATCGTGAACTAGTCATTTCGTTTATCTTTTATTACGTCGTTAACTCGCAATGAGATGCAAGCTGAGCTTGTCTGATTTATAACCTCAATCAGTCTCCCAGACTGATTGAGCGAACTCAAGTTATGCCTGCGACTCGTTGCCTAGTCCTAAAAGCAAACGAAAAGACTATACTCAAAGAAATTCTATTGAAAGTCATAATGAATAGAATTTTGAAGGGTATAAATAAACGAATAGATGGGAGATTTACCATGAGTGATAACTCTAAAACACGTGTTGTTGTGGGGATGAGTGGTGGTGTTGATTCGTCGGTGACGGCTCTCTTGCTCAAGGAGCAGGGCTACGATGTGATCGGTATCTTCATGAAGAACTGGGACGATACAGATGAAAACGGCGTCTGTACGGCGACCGAAGATTACAAGGATGTGGCTGCGGTGGCAGACCAGATAGGCATTCCCTACTACTCTGTTAATTTTGAAAAAGAGTACTGGGACCGCGTTTTTGAGTATTTCCTAGCGGAATACCGTGCAGGGCGCACGCCGAATCCAGACGTTATGTGCAATAAGGAAATCAAGTTCAAGGCCTTTTTGGACTATGCTATGACCTTGGGGGCAGACTATGTAGCGACGGGGCATTATGCTCGAGTGGCGCGTGATGAGGATGGCATCGTTCACATGCTTCGTGGCGTGGACAATGGCAAGGATCAGACCTATTTCCTCAGCCAACTTTCGCAAGAACAACTCCAAAAAACCATGTTCCCACTGGGGCATTTGGAAAAGCCTGAAGTACGAAAACTAGCAGAAAAAGCAGGCCTTGCGACTGCTAAGAAGAAAGACTCGACAGGGATTTGCTTTATCGGCGAAAAGAACTTTAAAAACTTTCTCAGCAACTACCTGCCAGCTCAGCCAGGTCGCATGATGACTGTGGATGGACGTGATATGGGTGAGCATGCAGGTCTGATGTATTATACGATTGGTCAGCGTGGCGGACTTGGTATCGGTGGCCAACACGGCGGTGACAATGCACCGTGGTTCGTTGTCGGAAAAGATTTGAGCCAAAATATTCTCTATGTCGGACAAGGATTCTACCATGACTCGCTCATGTCAACTAGCCTAGAAGCCAGTCAAGTCCACTTTACTCGTGACATGCCAGAGGAATTTACACTAGAATGCACGGCTAAATTCCGCTACCGTCAGCCTGACTCTAAGGTGACGGTTCATGTCAAAGGAGACAAGGCAGAGGTCATCTTTGCGGAACCACAGCGCGCCATCACACCAGGGCAGGCAGTTGTCTTTTACGATGGCGAAGAGTGTCTAGGTGGCGGTTTGATTGACAATGCCTACCGCGATGGACAAGTTTGTCAGTACATTTAGATTGACAAATTTTCTCAATTTGCTACAATAATAAAAGCAATAGAAATGATGGTCAAAGCTCATGGATGTTGCAGGCTTTTTGTCCTGCACTTCTTTGGAGTTTTGACTGTTTTTGTGTCGTTTAAGAGAAAGGACAAGAATGATTCAACAAGATTTTCGGACAAAAGTGGAAAATACAGTTTTTGGCGTTCGGGCGACAGCCTTGATTCTCCAAAATGGCAAGCTCCTAGTTACCAAAGATAAGGGCAAGCATTACACTATCGGCGGTGCGATTCAAGTCAATGAAAGCACGGAAGAAGCGGTAGTCCGTGAAGTGAGGGAAGAACTGGGTGTCGAAGCTGAGGCTGGGCGACTAGCCTTTGTGGTTGAAAATCGTTTTGAAGAAGATGGTGTCTATTGGCACAACATCGAGTTTCATTATCTGGTGGACTTGCTTGAGGATGCCCCATTGACCATGCAGGAAGATGAGAAAAGGCAGCCTTGTGAGTGGATTGATTTGGATCAGCTTAAGGGTATCAATCTAGTTCCAGCCTTTTTGAAAACAGTCCTGCCGGATTGGGACGGCCAACTAAAACACATTCATCTTGAAGAATAGGAGAGAAAATGACTTATAATTTTACGGAAGAATACGATATTATTGTAATCGGTGCGGGGCACGCGGGGGTAGAAGCATCTCTAGCAGCTAGCCGTATGGGCTGTAAGGTTTTGCTTGCGACCATCAACATCGAAATGCTTGCTTTCATGCCTTGTAACCCTTCAATCGGTGGTTCTGCCAAGGGGATTGTCGTGCGTGAAGTCGATGCCCTCGGTGGCGAGATGGCCAAAACCATTGACAAGACTTACATCCAGATGAAGATGCTCAATACTGGGAAAGGTCCAGCTGTCCGTGCCCTTCGTGCGCAAGCTGACAAGGAGCTTTACTCTAAGGAGATGCGCAAGACTGTTGAAAATCAAGAAAATCTCACCCTTCGTCAAACCATGATTGATGAGATTTTGGTCGAAGATGGCAAGGTTGTCGGTGTGCGTACAGCGACCCATCAAGAGTATGCTGCCAAGGCTGTTATCGTGACGACAGGGACTGCACTCCGTGGGGAAATCATCATCGGAGACCTCAAGTACTCATCAGGGCCAAACCACAGTCTAGCTTCGATTAACCTAGCTGACAATCTCAAGGAACTGGGACTCGAAATTGGTCGTTTCAAGACAGGAACCCCTCCACGTGTCAAGGCTTCCTCTATCAATTATGATGTGACAGAGATTCAGCCAGGGGACGAAGCGCCAAATCACTTCTCATACACTTCACGTGATGAGGACTATGTCAAGGATCAAGTGCCATGCTGGTTGACCTATACCAATGGTACCAGTCATGAGATTATCCAAAACAACCTCCACCGTGCGCCTATGTTTACAGGTGTGGTCAAGGGAGTGGGACCTCGTTACTGTCCGTCAATTGAGGACAAGATTGTGCGCTTTGCGGACAAGGAATGTCACCAACTTTTCCTTGAGCCAGAAGGGCGCAATACAGAGGAAGTTTATGTCCAGGGTCTTTCAACCAGTCTGCCTGAGGATGTCCAACGTGAGCTGGTTCATTCCATCAAAGGTTTGGAAAATGCAGAGATGATGCGAACTGGTTATGCCATTGAGTACGACATGGTCTTGCCACACCAGTTGCGTGCTACTCTGGAAACCAAGAAAATCTCAGGACTTTTCACAGCTGGTCAGACAAATGGAACGTCAGGTTACGAAGAAGCTGCTGGCCAAGGGATTATCGCGGGTATCAATGCGGCTCTGAAAATCCAAGGCAAGCCTGAATTGATTTTGAAACGAAGCGACGGTTATATCGGGGTGATGATTGATGACTTGGTGACCAAGGGGACCATTGAACCCTACCGTCTCTTGACCAGTCGTGCTGAATACCGTCTCATCCTCCGTCATGACAATGCCGATATGCGTTTGACTGAGATGGGACGCGAGATTGGCCTTGTGGATGATGAACGTTGGGCCCGCTTTGAAATCAAGAAAAATCAATTTGACAATGAAATGAAGCGTTTAGACAGCATCAAACTCAAGCCGGTCAAGGAAACCAATGCCAAGGTTGAGGAGATGGGCTTCAAACCGTTGACAGATGCGGTGACAGCCAAGGAATTCCTTCGCCGTCCAGAAGTTTCTTACCAGGATGTGGTGGCTTTCATCGGACCTGCAGCAGAGGACTTGGATGATAAGATTATCGAATTGATTGAAACAGAAATCAAGTACGAAGGCTATATTTCCAAAGCCATGGATCAGGTTGCCAAGATGAAACGCATGGAAGAAAAACGTATTCCAGCCAATATCGACTGGGATGATATTGATTCTATTGCGACGGAAGCCCGTCAGAAGTTCAAACTGATCAATCCAGAAACTATCGGCCAAGCTAGCCGAATTTCGGGAGTAAACCCAGCAGATATCTCTATTTTGATGGTGTATTTGGAAGGTAAAAATCGTAGTATTTCTAAAAATCAAGAAAAGAAAGCATAGAGAAAAACAGCTCCGAAGACGGGGCTGTTTTTTTGACTTGTATTCAATGAAAATCAAAGAGTATTATTCTTCATCTGGTGTGAGGATCATAGGGATGATAATCGGTTCACGTTCTGTGTTTTCATAGAGGAAGGGGCGAATGGCGTTGACAATGGCACCATTGACAGATTGCACGCTAGCATCCTTGTTTTTCAATGCGATACGAATGGCATTGAAGAGGATGCGCTGGCTTTGGCGAATCAAGTCGCCAGACTCTCGCATGTAGACAAAGCCTCGGCTAAGGATGTCAGGACCAGACAAGATCATTTTAGACTTGAAGTCAACAGTTGCGACTGCTAGAACGACACCATCTTCAGATAAATCACGACGATCTTTGAGGACAGCAGCGCCGATTTCACCGATACGATTTCCATCAACATAGATATCTTGGGCATTGAAGTGACCTGCGATACGGGCTGAGTTAGCAGTAAGAGCAAGCACATCACCATTGCTCATGATAAAGATATTGTCCTTCTCGACACCCGTATCCACCGCTAGTCCAGCGTGGACTTTCTGCATGCGGTATTCACCGTGGACAGGCATGAAGTATTTGGGCTTGATCAAGCGGAGCATGAGTTTTTGCTCTTGCTGACCACCGTGTCCAGAGGTGTGGATATTGTTAATCTTTCCGTGAATGACTTCGACACCAGCTTCTGAGATAATGTTAATCAGCTTATTGACACTAGTGGTGTTTCCAGGGATTGGGCTAGAAGAGAAGATAACGGTATCGCCGGGTTGGAGTTGCACCTGACGGTGGGTTCCGTTAGCGATACGAGAGAGGGCCGCCATTGGCTCACCTTGACTACCTGTACAGAGGATCAGAACCTCACCTGCAGGATAGTCTTTGATTTCATTTGGCTCGATAAAGGTTCCCTTAGGAGCTTTGATGTAGCCAAGCTCGATCCCGTTGACAATGGCCTTTTCCATAGAACGACCAAAGACCGCAATCTTGCGTCCAGTCTTAACAGCGGCATCTGTTGCTTGCTGGAGACGGAAGATATTTGAGGCAAAGGATGCAAAGATGATACGTCCTTCGATACCTTGGATAATCTTCATGATGGACTGACCAACGACTTTTTCAGAGTTGGTAAAGGTTGGTACTTCCGCATTTGTCGAGTCAGAGAGGAGGCAGAGCACGCCTTCTTCACCAAGGGCTGCCATCCGGTGCAAGTCCGCTGGTTCCCCAACTGGAGTAAAGTCAAACTTAAAGTCACCCGTACAGACGATTTTACCTTGAGGAGTATGAATGACAATCCCCAAAGGCTCTGGAATAGAGTGAGTGGTTCTAAAGAAAGTTGCCTTGAGATTTTTAAAGGTCAACTCAGTATTGTGGTTGATTTCGTATAGTTTGGCGTTGCGCAAGAGACCGTGTTCTTCGAGTTTTCCACGGATCAAAGCCAAGGCAAGTGGTCCAGCGTAGATAGGGACATTTGCTTGCTTGAGCAGGAAAGGAATCCCACCGATGTGGTCCTCGTGTCCGTGTGTGATCAAGACAGCCTTGACGCGGTCGATATTGTCCACGATGTAAGAGTAATCAGGAATGACATAGTCGATACCTAGCAAGTCATCTTCTGGGAATTTAATCCCAGCATCGACGATGATAATCTCGTCTTGGTATTCAATTCCGTATGTATTTTTCCCGATTTCTCCCAGACCACCGATGGCAAAAACGCCGACTTCTTCAGGTTTAAGAGTGTAGGCCATATTAGAACTCCGTAATCTCGAAAGCGCCAGTTTCTTTTTCGTAATCTAGCAATTTGTCAGACAAGAGTTCGATATACTCGATGTTGTACTCTGGGCGGTTTTCTTCGACAAGTTGGCGAGCAGCGATACGGCCCTCAAGTTCTGAGTTGGCATCGATGTCTAGGTAAAGTGCGCGTGTTGTTTCACGACGTGGGCTACGTTCTTTTGTTTCTTGATAAAAAACTTTGTAAATCATATAGTTCCTTTCTATTTATAGGTCAACTTATTCCAAACTTTTAGCAGAGATTTGCTTGATTTCATTCCATTTTGTGTCTAGATTGACCTTGATTCGTTACAATTATTTCAATTATACCACAAAATGAAAAATTAGTAAAAGACGGAAATGGAGAAAGTAGGGAGGATAAGAAGGAGCAAAAAGACAGGTAGGATTTGGTCGGAGAGTGCTTAGGTGTTATAATGGAAAGAGAAAGGGAAGTTTATGGATGGGAATATTCACTATAGCTTTTAAAACAAGGAGGATTAAGGATGTTTAGTTTGTTTGAATTTGCGATTGGGGTTCGCCTCTTGATGTTTATAGTCTTTGTAGCCTGTGTATACGGTGGAAATCTTATTTTTACGTATCTAGAGCACCGCAAAACAAAATTCCTTTGGAAGCTGACTTTTGTAACACTCTACTCTATATTTCTGCTCCTTGTGACCTATGTTGTCTGGCTCGTTTTTCACTTCGGTTTAAATGCTTAAACTCAATTATTCATCTAAATATAAGTAAATATAAGAAAATCCACCTCGTCTTGATAGATGAGGCGGATTTTTTCTGTTTTTAGGTGATATTTTTGTTATTACGATGATGATCTCTTGCATCGAAAATCGAGTTAAAGCATATATGACTTATCTAAACTTCCTATGAAGATCCTTTCAATTGCCTTGTTCACTTATATATTAGGGAAAGATAGGAAAAATGTAAAATTTTTTTGAATTTTTGTACCATACTCTTTGCATGAGTGTCAGGCCCTTTTGTTTTAAAACAAAGAAAATTCCCATGCGCTGGCTTTTGTAGTATAATAGTAAACAGACAAAAAGATAGGAATGTATTATGAAAGTATTAGCTTTTGATACGTCCAGCAAGGCTCTTTCTCTAGCCATTTTAGAGGACAAGCAGGTTCTTGCCGAGACGACGATTAATATCAAGAAAAATCACAGTATTACCCTCATGCCTGCCATCGATTTTTTGATGGCAAGTTTGGATTGGACACCCAAGGATTTGGATCGAATCGTGGTGGCTGAAGGACCAGGTAGTTACACAGGCTTGCGAATTGCGGTAGCGACTGCCAAGACCTTGGCTCATACCCTGAACATTGAGTTAGTTGGCATGTCTAGCCTCTTGGCTCTGGTACCGCGCCAACAAGAAGGCTTGCTTGTTCCCCTGATGGATGCGCGTCGCAACAATGTTTATGCAGGATTTTATGAAAATGCCAAGTCTGTCATGCCAGAAGAGCACCTGTCCTTTGCGGAAGTGCTAGAGCAAGTCAAGGATGCTGAACAAGTAACTTTTGTCGGTGAAGTGGGAGTCTTCGTAGAGCAAATCCAAGAGCGTTTACCACAGGCTAACTATCAAGAAACCCTGCCAAATGCAGCTAATCTAGCTTTGTGGGCATGGGACAAGAAAGCAGACTCCTTGCACGACTTTGTGCCGAATTACCTCAAGCGTGTTGAAGCTGAGGAAAACTGGCTCAAGAACCACACCGAGTCTGGCGAATCTTACATCAAACGCCTATGATAGAGATCAAACGAATTCAAGGACAGCCTGACCTAGCTCAATCCATCTACGCTGTCATGGTAGCTGTTTACCCAGTCAGCTCGTGGACGCTGAAACAAATCCAAGCAGACCTGTCCCAAGACCAGACTTGGTACGCTCTGGCTTATGATGGGACAGAAGTGATTGGCTTTCTAGCCGTTCAGGAGAATCTCTTTGAGGCAGAAGTCCTGCAAATCGCTGTCAAAGGAGCCTATCAGGGTCAGGGGATTGCGTCAGCCTTGTTTGCAACATTACCAGTAGACAAGGAGATTTTCCTCGAAGTCAGAAAGTCAAACCAACGAGCGCAAGCATTTTACAAGAAAGAAAAGATGGCGGTCATCGCTGAGCGAAAGGCTTACTATCATGACCCAGTCGAGGACGCCATCATTATGAAGAGAGAAGTAGATGAAGGATAGATATATTTTAGCATTTGAGACATCCTGTGATGAGACCAGTGTCGCCGTACTGAAAAACGACGATGAGCTCTTGTCCAATGTCATTGCGAGTCAAATTGAGAGTCACAAACGTTTTGGGGGCGTAGTGCCTGAAGTAGCCAGTCGTCACCATGTCGAGGTTATTACAGCCTGCATTGAGGAGGCGCTAGCAGAAGCAGGGATTACGGAGGAGGATGTGACGGCTGTCGCGGTCACCTATGGACCAGGATTGGTTGGAGCACTGCTAGTTGGTTTGTCAGCTGCCAAGGCCTTTGCTTGGGCTCATGGACTTCCGCTGATCCCCGTGAATCACATGGCGGGCCACCTCATGGCAGCTCAGAGCGTGGAGCCTTTGGAATTTCCCTTGCTAGCTCTCTTGGTCAGCGGTGGGCACACAGAGTTGGTCTATGTTTCTGAGGCTGGGGATTACAAGATTGTTGGGGAAACGCGGGACGATGCGGTTGGTGAGGCCTATGATAAGGTCGGTCGCGTCATGGGCTTGACCTATCCAGCAGGTCGCGAGATTGACGAGTTAGCCCATCAGGGACAGGATATTTATGATTTCCCTCGTGCCATGATTAAAGAGGACAATCTGGAGTTTTCCTTCTCAGGGTTGAAGTCTGCTTTTATCAATCTTCACCACAATGCCGAGCAAAAGGGAGAGAGCTTGTCCAAGGAAGACCTGTCAGCATCCTTCCAAGCAGCAGTGCTGGATATTCTCATGGCCAAAACCAAGAAAGCCTTAGAAAAATATCCCGTCAAAACCCTAGTTGTGGCAGGTGGCGTGGCAGCTAATAAAGGGCTCAGAGAACGTCTGGCAGCCGAGATCACAGATGTCAAGGTTATCATCCCACCCCTACGCCTTTGCGGAGACAATGCAGGGATGATTGCTTATGCCAGCGTCAGCGAGTGGAACAAAGAAAACTTTGCAGGCTTGGATCTCAACGCCAAACCAAGCCTCGCCTTTAATACCATAGAATAAAGAGTCAGCTTGAGGCTGGCTTTTTTACTACGGAAAATGTCAGAATATTTTGACAAAGCTGTAAAAATGATGATATAATATGTAAAAATTAGGAGGCGGTCAGATGATTGAGAGAATGGAATTGGGAGAATTTTACAAGGAATTGCGCCTGGCGAGGAAACTCAAGCAGTCAGATGTGGCTTGTGAGGGTCTGACAGCATCCCAGTTATCCAAGTTTGAACTGGGACAGTCTATGCTGTCTGCGGATAAACTGATACTAGCTATCCAAGGGATAAATGTGACCTTCGATGAGTTTGGACACAAGCTCAACAACTATCAAGAATCCCCACATATGCGATTTGGTCGAAAGGTTGTGGATCGCTTTGCCCATCAAGATATAGCGGGTTTAGAGCAACTGTTGGAGGAAATCGAGCAGGAACAGATAGCGCAGACCTATCGTCGTTTGAATGCCATCGTGATTAAAAATGCTATCCATTCCTTGGATAAAAGC
This sequence comes from bacterium, assembly GCA_905221365.1. Lineage (GTDB taxonomy): Bacteria > Bacillota > Bacilli > Lactobacillales > Streptococcaceae > Streptococcus. The sequence goes on along the minus strand of CAJNCX010000005.1, from coordinate 30,357 downwards.
TATCTGCTCGAAGAGGAGGATCGTGAGTTTTTGACCACCTACCTTTATGCTATCGAGTCTTGGACCTGGTTTGAACTCTATATATTTTGTAACACTATGCCCTTCTTGAGTAATCAAGATCTGATCTTTTTATCAACCTCCTTACTCGAAAAATCCAAGGAATTTAAAGAATTGGCACACAATAGACTGTATATGAAAAGTGGCTATCTGAATATCATATCAGAGCTCATGGAGCGCAAACTTTTTTCTTATATCCCAATCTTTGAAGCCGAGTTGGAGAGTATGCTCCGACCATACGATGTTTTTGAGAAATTATTGTGGCAATTTTTAAAGAAAATGAGTGTTTTCCTTCAAACTAAGGGAAGTAATCAAAAAGAGATTGAACACTTTATCCAATCTCTGCAAATATTAGAAAATCCACAATTAACAGCCCTTTTTGAATTGCGTTTGCAGCAATACAAAGAGCTTATAGATTAATCCACTATCGCAAATGAGAGATTTCTATGAGAAAAAATGTCAAATATGCGATTTTCTAAGATAGGGTAGTTTTCGTGTTATACTGTCTTTATTTCATAGTATAGGAGAAAATAGAATGAAAAAGATAATCTCACGTCACTACTTTTTTGTAGCTTTTCTACTAGTTATTGCTGACCAGAAGTTCAGTGGTCTAGTTTTACGCAGCGACCTTGCTGCTGGTCTATCTGACTTTGCCTATTATTTGTCGGATATGCTGTTGAATTTTCTTGTGGTTCTGCTTGCTATTATTGTTATGATTTGGTCAGGGAAATGGCAGAAAATCAACAGTAGAAAATTTAAAGGGGTTTATCTTTTCTATTCCTTCCTAGCTCTTCTTGCTTTTGTTATTTGGAATTTCGTCACATTTTATCTTTTCCCACCTACCAAAAATGAAATTTCCTATCAACTCGCCATTCCTACTTTTACAGGAGCTACGGCATTTTTGATGTATTTTTTCTATCCTGTTATAGCAGGTCCCATTTTTGAAGAGATAATCTATCGTGGATTGGTGGTGACCGCTCTGGAAAAAGGGAAGAAATGGGGACTGGATGTGCTTGGTTCGGCAACTTTGTTTGGAATCTCACATATTAGTAACCATGGTTGGGTTTTGACAGACTTTTTCTCATATATGGGTGGTGGCCTCATATTTGCAGTCTTATTTAGAGTGACAAAGTCCATTTATTGGCCTATTGGACTGCATATAGTCTACAATGGCATTGGTCAAATTCTCCCCTTGTTGTTTTAGAATTTTTCAAGAATCCTAATTAGACAAAGAAAATACTAGCTGTAACATAAAAAATTCATGAGTAAGTTCTAATAGAGTCAGTTTGTAGTGCTGGACCAAGCCCTTACGGAGCTTTTGATTGGATGAAAGGACTCTGGGTAGGTTTGGCTGAAAGACGACGTAAATAAAACTTAAAAGGATCAACTATGAAAGGAAAAAAAACGAAATTTTATCTAGGGACCATTTTGGTGCTTGTGTCCTATTACTTGATTTTTAATCTTGTAGCAAAATTAGACTCAGTGAACCAGTTATCCGATTTTGGATTTTATGGGATTCAAATTTTATTGATAGTAATTGAGGGAATTGCTGCTACTGTGGTTCTTGTCAAGAGTCAATGTTGGAAAGAGTACGGTCGATTCGAGTTTCGTTGGTCCTATCTGGGTCTCTTCTTTCTTTTCTTTCTATTGATGTTTTTGTGGGTAAATATAACGACTAAGATCTTTCCCAGTACGCAAAATGGGAGTGCAATAGTGAAAGAAGCAGCTAATTTGACAGGAATTAGTTACTTTATAACGCGTTTTCTCTATGGCGGTCTTATTGCTCCGATAGTTGAGGAGTTAGTCTTCCGTGGTCTTCTGATGACAGCCCTATCTAAATTTAAGAAGCGCTATGCTGATATAATTGTTTCCTCAACTCTCTTTAGTCTTATCCATGTTTTGCAATATGGATGGGTGATAACAGACTTCATCATTTATGCAGGAGCAGGTCTGCTACTCTGTCTGCTCTTTCGCTATACACGTTCAATTTATTGGTCAATGGCACTCCACATCTTGTGGAATAGCTTTTTAATTATCGTCAGCTTATTGGTGTTTGGATATTAGATTTAGCAGAAATTTTTACATCACATAGATAAGGCTGGCGCTCCAGTCTTTTTCTTTTTCTAAAATATCTAATAATAGTCCTTGTTCAATTCCTTGTTACCTTAAATGAAAAAGTAATTTTAGAATCCAATCACGGAATCCGATTCTATCAAAGTTTGTCAATCATAGAGTTTTTTAGTATAGTAGAAATATGAAATTTACAAAAATAATCAGTGGTTTGCTTGCTCTTGGAGTTTTCCTCATGCTTTTATCAGCTTGCCAGAATGTTAAACAGACACAACTGGTCTTGTTTGAAACACTTTCATTCAATATGTCCCTTAAATCCTTTGAAGAAGTGTTTGAAGAGGCTAGCGAAGTGGTGGAGGAAACAGAGATGGCCTATCGGGACACTTGGCGTGCAGAAGATCCCTATTTCTATAAAACGGGACGCCTTTTCTATGATTACGAAAATATTGCTTTGAATGGTTATACAGGTCGAGCAAGATTCACATTTTCAAAATCACATCGCTTGGAAGAAGCGACAGCTCATATTCCTGTAGCTTCAAAAGGGGAGCAATATGTAGTGCTCAACAATCTATCCCAGACTATAAAAAAAGAAATTGAAGCTCTTCCGAATGTTCAATCTGTAACTACCGAGACGGTAGGGCTATACGATGACGGCTATCGCTATAAAGTCAAGTTGAAAGGACAAAGGAGAGAATTTTGGATCGATGTTTATCCGACAGAAGATGAAGATGCTAAAGAAATTGAAGATAAAAAGTATACTATTCGGGTGGATCAGTTTAGGATGCATTAATAACACTCATGGGATTTCAGCATTTTTTACTAGCTCTAAGTTTCAAACTCTAAACTTTTTTCTCTTCTTTGAATGTGTTATAATATTCCTTGCTGTGGCTGTGACCATGGACAGCCTCAAACGAAGAGAATAAGAGGAGAGAGATGAAAGAAAAAGGATTTTGGGAAGGTGTACAGGCGGCTATGCCGACTGCCCTTGGTTATGTCAGCATTGGTCTGGCTTGTGGGATTATCGGCGCGCCCTATGTGACACCTGTTGAGATGGGTTTGATGAGCCTCTTTGTTTATGCTGGGAGCGCCCAGTTTGCAATGTTGGCATTGATTGCAGTACAAGCGCCTGTGGCAGCTATTGCTATGACGGTCTTCTTGATCAACTTGCGCCTCTTTTTGCTAAGCTTGCATGCGTCGACCTATTTCCGTCATACTAGTCTCTGGCAAAACATCGGCATGTCCAGTCTCTTGACAGATGAGACTTACGGAGTTTTGATGGGAGAATTAGCCCATACAGACAAGGTCAATCCCGTGTGGATGCATGGAAATAACTTGAATAGCTATGCGGCTTGGTTTGTGGGGACAGTGGTTGGAACGGCTCTGGGTGGTCTGCTACCAAATCCAGAAATCTTTGGATTAGACTTTGCCCTTGTTGGGATGTTTATCGGGATTTTTACTTCGCAGTTCCAGATTATGCAAAGACGGGTCCCTGTCCGCAATCTGCTGCTGATCCTAGCAGTTGTTGCGGTGTCTTTCTTTTTGCTCTTGACAGTGGTGTCCCAGTCGCTAGCTGTTCTGTTTGCGACCTTGCTAGGTTGTACTATGGGGGTGGTCTTAGATGGTCAGTAAATATCTTTTGTTAGCCGTTATCTTTTCAGGCCTAGTGACTTGGATTCCCCGTATAATTCCCTTCATCTTGGTTAAGTACAAGGGGTTGCCAGCCATCGTCGAGCGATTTTTGAAGTTTTTGCCTGTTTCCATTATCTTTGCTTTGATCCTTTCAAGTGTAATAACAGGTAAGGTTGGAAGCTTTCCTCAGATCAAGTGGCTGGACTTCTTGGCAGTCTTTCCAACGGCTTTTGTAGCCTTTCGCTATCGCAATTTAGTCGGCACAGTTCTCTTTGGAGTTGTTTTGATTGCAGTCTTACGTCTGGTCTTTTAATCGGCCATAAGAAAAACCTATCACCGAGATAGGTATCATATAATGGCGAAAAAAATAATTTTCTGTTAAGATAGTACAGTATTCTATTTTGGAGGAAATGACATGAAAAAAATCGTCAAATATTCATCTCTTGCTGCTCTAGGACTTGTTGCCGCAGGTGTACTAGCAGCTTGCTCAGGTGGAGATAAGAAAGATAGTGCATCTAGCGAAGCAGCAACATCTGCTAAGAAGGAAATTGTCGTAGCGACCAACGCTTCACCAAAACCATTTAACTACGAAGAAAATGGCGAGTTGACTGGTTATGAGATTGAAGTAGTCCGCGCTATCTTTAAAGACTCTGACAAGTACGATGTTAAGTTTGAAAAAACAGAGTGGTCAGGTGTCTTTGCGGGTCTTGACGCTGATCGCTACCAAATGGCTGTGAACAACATCAGCTATACCAAAGAACGTGCTGAAAAATACCTTTACGCAGCTCCGACTGCTAAAAATCCTAATGTTCTCGTTGTGAAGAAAGACGATAACAGTATTAAGTCTCTCGATGATATTGGTGGAAAATCTACTGAAGTCGTTCAAGGAACAACAACAGCTAAACAACTGGAAGACTATAACAAACAACACGCAGACAATCCAACGGTTCTTAACTACACCAAGGCTGATTTCCAACAAATCATGTCTCGTTTGAGCGATGGTCAATTTGACTACAAGATTTTTGATAAAATCGGTGTTGAAACAGTTATCAAGAACCAAGGTTTGGACAACTTGAAAGTCATTGAACTTCCAAGCGACCAACAACCTTACGTATACCCACTTCTTGCTAAAGGTCAAGATGAGTTGAAAACATTTGTAGACAAACGTATCCAAGAACTCTACAAAGATGGAACTCTTGAAAAATTGTCTAAACAATTCTTCGGAGACACTTACCTTCCAGCAGAAGCTGACATTAAATAGTCTTATGAAATCATCCAGTCTGAGAAAGGCGGATGATTTCTCAATTTTCAGACATATAGTTTTAAACTATATGTCTGCCTATCTATTAACAATTTGCGAAATCAAATAAAGTATGAGATACTATTACGGTATTATTTTTAAAGGAGATAGAATCATGAAAATCAAAAAATGGCTCGGTGTAGCAGCTCTTGCTACAGTCGCAGGTTTGGCTCTTGCAGCTTGCGGAAATTCAGAAAAGAAAGCAGACAACGAAACAGTTGTTAAAATCGCAACAGTTAACCGCAGTGGTTCTGAAGAAAAACGTTGGGATAAAATCCAAGAATTGGTTAAAAAAGATGGTATTAAATTGGAATTCACAGAGTTCACTGACTACTCACAACCAAACAAGGCAACTGCTGATGGCGAAGTAGACTTGAACGCCTTCCAACACTACAACTTCTTGAACAACTGGAACAAAGAAAACGGGAAAGACCTTGTAGCGATTGCAGATACGTACATCTCACCAATCCGCCTTTACTCAGGTAAAAATGGGGAAGAAAACAAGTACACTAAAGTAGAAGAAATCCCAGATAACGGTGAAATCGCCGTACCAAACGATGCAACAAACGAAAGCCGTGCGCTTTACTTGCTTCAATCAGCTGGTTTGATTAAATTGGACGTTTCAGGAACTGAACTTGCTACTATCGCAAACATCAAAGAAAATCCAAAGAACTTGAAGATTACTGAACTGGACGCTAGCCAAACAGCTCGTTCATTGTCATCAGTTGACGCTGCCGTTGTAAACAACACTTTTGTTACAGAAGCAAAATTGGACTACAAGAAAGCACTCTTCAAAGAGCAAGCTGATGAAAACTCAAAACAATGGTACAACATCATCGTTGCGAAAAAAGATTGGGAATCATCACCTAAAGCTGATGCCATCAAGAAAATTATCGCAGCTTACCACACTGATGAAGTGAAAAAAGTTATCGAAGAAACATCAGACGGTTTGGACCAACCAGTTTGGTAATAAGACACAGGGAGGTGGGAGAGAGTTTCCACCTCTTGCTTTTGTATAGAGAGTTGATTTTAAAGAGGCGCTTGTGGTCGTTCCAAGGACGCAAGTACATAGTAGAAAGAGAGAGAAAATGGTTTTTCCTAGCGAACAAGAACAGATTGAAAAATTTGAAAAGGATCATGTCGCCCAGCATTATTTTGAAGTTTTGCGTACCTTGATTTCCAAGAAATCAGTCTTTGCTCAGCAGGTCGGGCTCAAGGAAGTCGCAAACTATCTGGGTGAGATTTTCAAGCGTGTAGGGGCTGAAGTCGAGATTGATGAGAGCTACACGGCGCCTTTTGTCATGGCGCATTTCAAGAGTTCGCGTCCGGATGCCAAGACCTTGATCTTCTATAATCACTATGACACCGTGCCAGCAGATGGCGACCAGGTGTGGACAGAGAATCCTTTTACCCTTTCTGTGCGAAATGGCTTTATGTATGGGCGTGGGGTTGACGACGACAAAGGCCACATCACAGCTCGTTTGAGTGCTTTGAGAAAGTATATGCAGCACCACGATGACCTGCCTGTCAATATCAGCTTTATCATGGAAGGGGCAGAGGAATCTGCTTCCATGGATCTAGATAAGTATTTAGAGAAACACGCAGACAAACTGCGTGGGGCGGACTTGCTAGTCTGGGAACAAGGGACCAAGAACGCCTTGGAACAGCTGGAAATCTCTGGCGGAAACAAGGGGATTGTGACCTTTGATGCTAAGGTGAAAAGTGCGGATGTGGATATCCACTCGAGTTATGGTGGTGTCGTGGAGTCAGCGCCGTGGTATCTTATCCAGGCCTTAAGTAGTCTGCGAGCTGCTGATGGACGTGTCTTGGTAGAAGGCTTGTACGAGAATGTTCAAGTGCCAAATGAACGAGAACTAGCCTTGGTAGATACCTACGCCCAACGCAATCCAGAGGAAATCAGTCGCATTTATGGCTTGGAATTGCCTCTCTTACAAGAGGAACGTGCAGCCTTTCTAAAACGTTTCTTTTTTGAGCCAGCCCTTAATATCGAAGGGATTCAGTCAGGTTATCAAGGGCAGGGGGTTAAAACGATTTTGCCAGCAGAAGCCAGTGCCAAGCTAGAGGTTCGTTTGGTTCCTGGCCTAGAACCGCATGATGTTCTGGAAAAAATTCGGAAACAGCTAGACAAAAATGGCTTTGATAAGGTAGAATTATACTATACCTTGGGAGAGATGAGTTATCGAAGCGATATGAGCGCGCCGGCCATTCTCAATGTGATCGAGTTGGCCAAGAAATTCTATCCACAGGGCGTTTCAGTCTTGCCGACCACAGCGGGGACAGGACCTATGCATACGGTCTTTGATGCCCTAGAGGTACCAATGGTGGCCTTCGGTCTAGGGAATGCCAATAGCCGAGACCACGGTGGAGATGAAAATGTGCGAATCGCCGATTACTACACCCATATTGAATTAGTAGAGGAGCTGATTAGAAGCTATGAGTAGAGATATTATCAAGTTAGATCAGATCGATGTGACCTTTCACCAAAAGAAAAGAACCATCACAGCGGTCAAAGATGTGACCATTCACATCCAAGAAGGGGATATCTACGGAATCGTTGGATATTCTGGAGCAGGGAAATCAACCCTTGTACGGGTGATTAACCTCTTGCAAAAGCCATCTGCAGGGAAAATTACCATTGATAACGACGTCATTTTTGACGGCAAGGTGACCTTGACGGCAGAGCAGTTGCGTCGTAAACGTCAGGATATCGGGATGATTTTCCAACACTTCAATCTGATGAGTCAAAAGACAGCAGAGGAAAATGTGGCTTTTGCCCTCAAACACTCTGGACTCAGCAAGGAAGAAAAGAAAGCCAAGGTAGCTAAGTTGTTAGACTTGGTTGGCTTGGCGGATCGTGCTGAAAACTACCCTTCACAACTATCAGGAGGGCAAAAACAGCGTGTGGCCATTGCGCGTGCCTTGGCCAATGACCCAAAAATCTTGATTTCAGATGAGTCAACATCTGCCCTTGACCCTAAGACAACCAAGCAGATTTTGGCTTTGCTACAAGATTTGAACCAAAAATTAGGTTTGACCGTTGTTTTGATTACGCATGAAATGCAGATTGTCAAAGATATTGCCAACCGTGTGGCAGTTATGCAGGATGGCCGTTTGATTGAAGAAGGCAGTGTCCTTGAGATCTTCTCAGACCCTAAACAGCCTTTGACCCAGGACTTTATCTCAACTGCCACAGGTATTGACGAAGCCATGGTCAAGATTGAGAAGCAAGAAATCGTAGAACATTTATCTGAGAACAGTATTTTAGTGCAGCTCAAGTATGCAGGGGCTTCGACAGACGAGCCACTTTTGAATGAATTGTACAAACATTACCAAGTAACGGCTAATATCCTCTATGGAAATATCGAAATTCTCGACGGCACTCCTGTCGGAGAATTGGTGGTGGTCCTGTCAGGTGAAAAAGCAGCGCTAGTAGGTGCTCAAGAAGCCATCCGTCAGGCTGGTGTACAGTTAAAAGTATTGAAGGGAGGACAGTAAAATGACAGACTTGATTCAAACTTATCTACCAAATGTCTATAAAATGGGCTGGACTGGTCAAGCTGGCTGGGGAACAGCTATCTACCTAACTCTTTATATGACAGTTCTTTCCTTCATCATTGGAGGGTTCTTGGGGCTAGTGGCAGGTCTCTTCCTCGTCTTGACAGCGCCAGGTGGTGTCTTGGAAAATAAGGTTGTTTTCTGGATTTTGGATAAGATCACCTCTATTTTCCGTGCGGTTCCTTTCATCATCCTCTTGGCAATCTTGTCGCCACTGTCTCACTTGATTGTTAAAACAAGTATCGGGCCAAATGCAGCCCTTGTCCCCCTTTCTTTTGCAGTCTTTGCCTTCTTTGCCCGTCAGGTGCAGGTTGTCTTGGCTGAGCTGGATGGCGGTGTCATTGAGGCGGCTCAAGCGAGCGGAGCGACATTCTGGGACATCGTGGGTGTTTACCTATCCGAAGGTCTGCCAGATTTGATTCGTGTGACGACTGTGACCTTGATTTCCCTTGTTGGAGAAACGGCCATGGCCGGCGCGGTTGGAGCTGGTGGTATCGGTAACGTGGCCATCGCCTATGGATTTAACCGTTTCAATCATGATGTGACAGTTTTAGCAACCATTATTATCATCTTGATTATCTTCACGATCCAGTTCTTGGGAGATTTCTTGACCAAGAAATTAAGTCATAAATAAAAAGAGCCGAAGGGCTCTTTTTTGTTCTAGGAAAGCTGCCAACAGAGGCATTTAAAGTTTTTAAATTATGGTATAATAGATAAAGTTAACTCTCTCTGGTGATAGGATAGGAAAAAACTAGAAAGATAAACCTTGAAGCGAGATGAGAAAATGAAAAAGGAGTTCGGTTGATATGAATTATTTCGAGGGGAATGAGTTTTTCCTTCTCTTGTTTGTAGTTTTACTGATTGGTTTTGTGGTAAACTTTTTTGAAAAACGTAAGGACTACTATATTTTGGGGCTCTCCCTCTTATTTGCAGGAGCTATCTATGGTAAGAGTCGAGCGATGATGGTCTATTTGCTCGCCTTTATCGTTTATCAATATTTTCTGGTTTTTCTAGCACAGAGGATAGAAGCAAAGCGGCTGAAACCTCTGGTTTTCCTATCCATTCTTCCTTTAGTGATCAATAAAGTCTTTGCCCTGACTTCTCTGCATTTGTTGGCCTTTATTGGAATTTCTTACATGTCCTTTAAGACTATTCAGATCATGCTAGAGATATCGGATGGCTTGATCAAAGAAAAAATCAGTGTAAAAGATTATCTACAGTTTTTGCTCTTTTTCCCAACAGTTAGTGCTGGTCCGATTGATCGGAGTAGGAGATTTTTAAAAGAGATAAACGAGGTCATGCCACGAAAAGAGTATCTGGAGTTAGCGGGGGACGGTGTGTATCGTATCGTTCTAGGCCTTCTTTACAAGGTTGTTTTATCAACCTATGTTTACCAGATGTTACTCGCTCTAAATAATACTGGCACAGTCGTTTACTCAATCAAGTATATGTACCTCTATACCTTGTATCTGTTTTTTGACTTTGCAGGCTATAGTCTAATGGCCGTTGGAAGTAGTAACATTCTAGGTATTCAGACACCGATGAACTTTAACAAACCTTTCTTGAGTGTCGATATCAAAGATTTCTGGACTAGATGGCATATCACCTTGTCGACCTGGTTGAGAGATTTTGTATTTTCAAGAGTATTGATGCAGGTTATCAGGAAAAAATGGTTTAAAAATAGACTACACAATGCAACCTATGCCTATATGGTCAATATGTTGGTCATGGGTTTTTGGCATGGTCTTAGTGTTAGCTACATTGTCTATGGTTTTTATCATGGTGTCTTGATGGCTGGATTTGAAGTGTATCAAAAGAAAAGCAATTTTTATAAGAAAAATAAAAACAAAAAATGGTATAAGCTACTAAGTTGGTTTGTGACCATGAATTTGGTTATGATTGGTTTCTTTATCTTTTCAGGTGAACCCTATAAAATCTTGCTTACGATTTTAAAGAGATAAGAGATTGAAAAGAAATCGGACAGATCGGAGGGATAGGATAAAACGAGATGATTAAATTAAAAGCATTTTTACTATCGCTTGTGCTCGTAATTGCGACGCTTGCCCTTTTAAATGTGACCTATGTCAAGAAGATTGATGATTATTATAAAGTCAAGGATAACAGTATTCGCTATAGCACCTCGTATGAAAAGTATAAAAGTAGAGATATTTTAACAAGCAATATCACTCCCAATACACTGGTTCTATTGGGGTCATCTGAGTTGGTTGCGACGATAAATGAAGATTATCATCCCAATAAAATTTTTAACTACAACGATTTTAATATCATGCAGATTGGGACCAGTTATTCTCAAAACATCATTCAGGCTACGACCCTGGGTTCTATTGAAGGAGCTATGACTAAGCGAAAGGTAGCTATAGTAGAGTCTGTTCAGTGGTTTGAAAAAGATGGGACCCATCAAGATGCCTTTTTGAACAAGGCTTCTCAGGAACATATTTTCCACATGCTAGATAATGACAAGATTAGTAAGGAAACGAAAGAAAAAATAATCAATCGCATCATTGAGATTACCAAAGGAAACAAGCAACAAAATGACATCTACAAAAAATACAAAAGTTATTTCATAGATGGAAAAGGAACCATTGTTGATAAAAAACTATTAGAGTTCGATAAGGCGATGTATTCCTTTAAGCTCAAACAGACTTTTTATCAAAAACATGCCAAATCAGATTATCCTTCACTAGGAGACAAAACCCCAGACTATGATTGGCAGAAGTTGACGGATCAGTTTGTAGAAGAGGTCAAAAAGAAAACAGACAACAATGACTATGCTGTTGATAATAACTACTACAATACTTACTTAAAAGATCGTTATGCATCGTTGAAAGATTCCAATAAAGATTTGAGCTATCTGGAGTCACCAGAATATTCAGATATGGAACTCTTCTTGACAGTTGCCAAAGAATTGGGCATTGAAGTTGAAGTTATTATTTTCCCGGTAAACGGGAAATGGAATGACTACACTGGTGTCTCAAGGGAGATGCGAGAAAAAACTTATAAAAAAATAGAAGATGTCGCAAAAAGCCATGGTGCAACCGTATTAAACTATGGGAACAGAGAGTATGATGATTACTTTTTATTTGACGTGATGCACGTTGGAGTGAAAGGATGGATGGAAGTTGAAAAAGAACTTTACAAATTTGCAAACCAAGCTAACTAACACACATCGTTTAATCTTGTGGACACTATTTTTTTATACGGTTATCTTGAGCATCGTGATTTACTGTTTTGTGACCGATTTTTCGAATATTCAAGAATTTATCTATAGTGAATTCTAAGATTGTATATTTAAAAAGCCCTGGAACTAGGCATTGCTAGTCTTCAGGGCTTTTAGCTTATAGTTTATCAGCTATTTTTTCACTTAGAAATTGCCCAACCACAGCACCCGTCAAGGCACCAATGAGGATACTTGAAACAAAGAGAAGGATTTTGTCCCACTCTGGAGCGACCATGATACGGTCAATGTATTCTTGGGATTTTCCACGCGCGAGTAAGGTTGCCACGTAAGCTTTGGGACGGATCCACATGAGGAAGATAGGGCCACTTGTACTAAAAGCAAAGACGAGGAAGGAGAGAAGATTTTTAATCTTATCCTGATAGTGGCCGAGGCGAGCGATAGCATCTGCTGCAAGACCACAAGCGATAGCTGGTAGAAAGGCACCAGCGCCGTGTTTACTAGCTAGGAAAAAGAGGGCCATAAAGAGTCCGAGAGTGGTAATGGCACCAAAACGAGGAACCTTTGCTAAAAGAAGCATGTAGACGCTACCCCCGACAAGGGCAGAAAAGGCAGGCGCATAGAACATATTGCCCGTTGAATCCACCAAGTGTCCAAGTACTACTCCAATTCCTAGACAGAGGAAGTAGAGAACGACGGCTAAGAGGGTAGTTAAGATATTTTTCTTCATGAGAATCTCCTTATATAAAACTGTCAAAATCAATTGTATCACGCTTTTAGAGGATTGTAAATGGGAGCTCTATGTTTTTGAAAACGTTTGAAATATGATATAATAGTTACATAGTTGTTTTAAGGAGGATATTATGGGAAAGTTTCTAGAATTCGTCTTTAATCGTTTCTTTTTAGGAATGATTGCGACGGCTTTTTTCTGGTTATTAACACTAGCAGGAGGTGTAGTCTTTGGTTTGGCACCAGCTAGTGCAACTCTTATGAGTTTATATGCGGAGCACGGTTATACTTATCGAGCTTATAGTTTGAAAGAAGCTTGGGAATTGTATAAGAGTAACTTTGTCAAGAGTAACCTAGCTTTCTATAGTTTTGTACTTGTAGATCTAGTCTTAGTCTATGGTTTGTACCTTTTGGTTCAATTGCCTCATCAGACTATCTTCCATCTCTTGGCAACCTTTCTCAATATCCTTGTTGTTGCCTTTGTTTTTTTGGCTTATACCGTTTCATTGAAACTCCAAGTTCACTATGAGCTCTCTTATCGAAATACTGTAAAACTCGCTCTTATCGGAATTTTTATGAATTTGCCGGCAATTGCCAAGGTTTTATTTGGTACGGTCATGCTTGTAGGAATTGGTTACTATATGCCCGCCTTGCTTTCCTTCGTAGGAATTGGGATGTGGCATTTCTTTATCAGTGATATGTTGGAACCTGTATATGAAAGTATCCATGAAAAATTGGCGACAAAATAAAATGAAGCCGTTCTGGCTCCACTCGCTCTTGCGCATCTATACCTTGGTGATGATTGTCATCATTGCAAGTTTTGCGGTCATGCTCTTCTATGCTGACTGGAGTTCCCGTGAAAAAGAAGCTCAGCGAGTAGCTCAACGTGTAACGACTCGAACAGTGAGTGAGATTGAATATTACCACAGGGAGTCGACTCAGCTAGCGCAGGAACTGGTTGAAAATCGAGCACGGATTGAAGGGATTTACAAGTATTTTAGTCTGAGTACATCGGATTATTTTTACTGGCTTTTGCAACGTAAAGCGTCTCCCTATGTCTCAGTATCCTTGTATGAAAACATTGATGATTTGTATGTAAGAAATGACTTTGTGACAGGTGTTGCAATTGTTTTGCAAGACTACAAGGAAGTCTACGTTTCTACTAGAGAGAAACGTAGCGGGGAGAAAATTCTTGCTGAGGATTTCAAACCAGCAGCCAATAGTTTTGCCATACCAGTACTTGATCCTAACTCCGATCAGTCTCTAGGTGTTATTTACATTTCTTTATCGCAGGATGTACTTTACCAAGCAATTGATAATACTCGCGGTCTGATTCCTGTGGCCGTGACGATCACCTCCCCTTTTGATACTGAATTGTTTCATATAGGGGAAAATGTAGTAGCTGAACGGGAAAATTGGATTGTTGGTTTGACATCACATGGTTATCAAGTCCAATCAGCAGTTCCAAAGAATTTTGTTTTTGAGGGAACTTTGACTAGTTCCGCTGTAATTGTTGGTTTGAGTGTTCTCTTTGTTATTATTTTATATGCAACTCTTAGACAGACTTTCTCAAATTACCAAAGGCAGGTTGTGGATTTGGTGGAGTCTATCCAGGTTATTGCTCAAGGAAAAGAGGGACTTCGGATCGATACCTCTGAAAAAGATCAAGAATTGCTCCTCATCGCAGAAACAACCAATGATATGTTGGATCGCCTGGAAAAAAATATCCACGATATCTATCAGCTAGAGCTCAGCCAAAAGGATGCCAATATGCGAGCCCTACAGGCTCAAATCAATCCTCACTTTATGTACAATACTCTGGAGTTTTTACGGATGTATGCCGTCATGGAAAGCCAAGATGAACTGGCGGATATTATCTATGAATTTAGCAGTTTACTACGCAATAATATCTCCGATGAGCGGGAAACGACGCTGAAGCAAGAATTAGAATTTTGTCGCAAATACAGCTATCTCTGTATGGTGCGTTATCCAAAGTCAGTTGCCTATGGTTTTAAGATTGCACCCGAATTAGAAAATATGAGGATTCCCAAGTTTACGCTCCAACCATTGGTAGAAAACTACTTTGCCCACGGTATTGACCACCGCCGAACAGACAATGTGATCAGTATCAAGGTTTTGAAGGGCCAAGGTTTTGTTGAAATCCTAGTGGTAGACAATGGTCGCGGGATGACTGCTGAGAAACTAGCTAGCTTGCAAGAAAAACTAACTCAGAGAAGTTTTGAGCACGAAGCAAGCTACAGCGGGGAGCGACAGTCAATCGGAATAGTCAATGTACACGAACGCTTTGTCCTCTATTTTGGGGATCGCTACCAAATCAGTGTCGAGTCAGCTAAGCAAGAAGGTGTTCGTTACCGTATTACTATTCAAAATGAATAGAAAGGAAGGGAAATGTATAAAGTTTTATTAGTAGACGACGAGTATATGGTGACAGAGGGGCTCAAGCGATTAATCCCCTTTGAAAAATGGGATATGCAAGTCGTCGCAACAGCTAATCACGCAGATGATGCTTTGGACTACGTTAAGAAAAATCCAGTAGATGTGGTCATTTCCGATGTCAATATGCCTGATAAGACAGGGCTTGAGATGATTAAGGAAATGAAGGAGCTGCTTCCAGATACCTATTATATCTTGCTGTCAGGTTATCAGGAGTTTGAGTACGTCAAAAAAGCCATGAATCTTAGTGTCGTGGATTATCTGGTGAAGCCAGTGGATAAGGTGGAGTTGAGTCATCTATTAGAAAAAATTGCGCGACAGCTTCAAGAAAAGGTGGAGCAAAGTCAGACCCTAAGTCAAGAATTGGATGAGACAGGATTTACTAACTACCTGTCAGGTAAAGACAGCTGGTGGATTGGTCTATCCAAGGAAAAGCAGGGCTCTTTTACCATTCCTTACTATGTTTTGGGACAAGACTGGCAGATTTTTATCTCTGATCAACCACTAGATGGAATCGTAGTGACGCCTTTTGTAGCGCCCTACCAACAAGCCTTTGAAAAATGGAAGATCAACGCAGAAAAAGCCCTCTTTTACGGTTCTGTCAATCTAGAAAAATCCGAGAGTCTATTTGCTTATTACGAACCGATTTATCGCGTGATTATCCAAGGAAATATCAATCAAATCATTGAAGAATTAACCCTACTGGAGAAGGTTGTCTTAGAGAACACACCGCGCGTGGCTATCACCAAACAGCTCTTCACCCAGTTTGTCATGGATGTCTTCCACTTGTTTGAGCACTTAAAAGCGGATGATATGACCGAGATTGTCAAAGCTATCCATGCCATTAACACCTTTGAAGAATTGGTTGCCTATATCAAAGAAACCTTGACTAAGTTCTTTGGCCAGTACCGCATGAATGAAAACGTGGTGAGTGTTCTAGAGGTTATCGGCCGTGATTATCAAAAAGAGTTATCACTTAAGGATATCAGCAAAGATCTCTTTATCAACCCTGTCTACCTCGGTCAGTTAATCAAGCGAGAAACCAACTCAACCTTCGCAGAACTGCTCAACAAACAGCGCATCAAGGCGGCGCAACAGCTCTTGCTTTCAACCAATGATAGTATTGAAGATGTTTGCTATGCTGTTGGTTACAGCAATGTTGGATATTTCTACAAGGTCTTCCGTAAATTGTGCGGAAAATCACCAAAAGCTTATCGCAAACAAGTCGAAAGTTCCCTGTAAAACTTGTATTTACATACAAAAAATGCTATAATGTTCAAAATACCTTAAGGAGGAAAAATTATGAAAAAGAAACCAATTTATCTTTGGGTTCTATTAGTCCTATCAGCATTGATTTCAGCTATGTCTTTGTTTGGAATACTAAGTCCAGTTCCTAGTAAAGAAACACTAGGTGCCAGTCAAGCTCAAGTTCAAGGTGCTAGCGCCCAGCAACTAGAGGATACGATTAATTATCTACATAAGACAGCTGAATTATCGCATTCGACTGTTAACATCGTTTTGATTATTTTATCTGCGATTTTAGTAGTCGCAGGTATTGTGCTCTTGGTTCGTAATCATTTGCAATATGCAAATTATGCTTACATTGCTTATGTTTTGCTTGCCATTGTTGGTTCGATTTATACTTATATGGGTATGCAAGATGCTGTACAAGCTATCCGTGATGAAACTTTGCGACTAGGGACAGAAGTCCTTGGAAAGGGAACAACGATTTTATTTGTTGTTATCAATGTCCTCTTCCTTGCCATTGTCTTTTACAAGATGTGGCGTCAACAAAAAGATTTGTCTGAGGAAGTCGAAACAGAAGAGCTCGCATAAGAGTTGACAAAAGGGAACTATCAAGTTACAATCTTGTTAGTTCTTTTTATATCGTAAACATAAAAATCGAGGTTAACATGAAAAAAATATCCTTAGTGTATATCAGTTTGAGTGGGAATACAGAGAGTTTTGTAACCCGACTTAAGGACTATCTCTTGTCTCAGTACGAAGGGATTGAGGTCCAAAAGATTCATATCAAGGATCTAGTCAAGGAAGGTCAAGAATTCTTTGAGATGGATCACCCTTATGTCGCCTTTTTACCAACTTATCTAGAAGGTGGAAATGGTGTCGATAACGGCGATGTTGAGATTTTAACGATTCCAGTGGGTGATTTTATCGCCTATGGAAACAATGCCAGTAAGTGTTTTGGGGTAGTTGGATCTGGTAATCGCAATTTTAATAACCAATATTGTCTGACTGCTAAGCAGTACAGCCAGCGCTTTGGTTTCCCTGTATTGTCTGACTTTGAAATGAGAGGAATGCTGGGAGATATTAAAAAGGTCGCAACGATTATCGCGGACTTATATGGATTGGATTCAGAAAGTTAGAATCGTTCAAGTAGGCAGTTGGATTTTCTCAACTGCCTTTTGAATGCAGAAAAAAGCACCCAGACGAGGGTGCTACTTTGTGAACTAACCTGCTTTTCCGATGGCAAGTGCATAGATAAAGAAGATGGCAAATCCAAAGAGGAAAATTAATCCTGCAATGGCGAGGAGTTTCAACCAAGAAGGAAGATTTTTATTTTCACCTGTCACCAACACATAGTTCAAAAGAGCGAAGAATGGTGTTGTAAGAAAAGAACCAATCATGGCAAAGCGGAGCATGGTTGAAACTTGACCGGCAAAGAACTTGATGATGACGATACCAATGATAGCTGTGATGGTCATCCAGATGTTCAAAGATTTACGATTATCCTCTTTTTGATTTGCTAAGAGTTGAAGGGAGGCCTGGTTGACACGTGAATAGCCATCGATGACAGTAATGACTGTCCCAAAGATACAGAGGAAAGCGATGAAGGTAATCAAATATCGAGACCATTCGCCAAGGACAGAGGCATACATGCCCACAAATTGCGAGATGTATTTGGCAGAAGCAGCTTCAACCGCTTGCCCTGTAGGATATTGAATGAGTGCTCCTAGTGCCACAAAGAATACAGCTAGGATAGCAGTTCCAATGTAACCAACGTTAAAGTCGAAAAGGGCGTCCTCTGTATTAAAGTTAACGGTTTTTTTCTTTTCGGCTGACCAGAGTGAGTTGATAGCTGAGATTTCAATAGGGGCAGGCATCCAGCCTAGAAGGGAAACGATAAAGGGTAGGGCTGCCATTTGCCAAGGTGTCTTTTCGACAAAATCAGAGCTGTATTCTGGATGCTTAATTGCTGCAATGATAACTGCAAGAACAGTTGCAATGGTCAAAGCAGACATGATCCATTTTGCCATACCATCCAATAGTTTGTAGCCCCCAAAGAGCAACATAGCCCAAATGACCGCAACAAGGATAAGGGACCATTGAGTGATACTAAGACCAATCATTGGAAAAGCGCTAGCGATGATAGCTGAGCAAAGGATAGCGACTCCAGCTGTATTAACCATGGCAGAGAAGACGTTGAGAATAAAGAAAATCCAGAGATAGAGTTTTCCTTTTTCGGCATAACCTTCCACCAAGGTTTTACCAGTGTCGGCAGTATATTCGGCACCAAAACGGAAAAATGGATATTTAAAAACATTGGCCAAGATAACCAAGAGGAGTAGTGACCACCCATAAGAACCACCAGCTTGAGTAGAGGATACGATATGAGAACCTCCAACAGCAGCAGAAGCCATTAGGATTCCTGGTCCCATTGCCTTTAGTTTGCTTGCCCAGGTAGATTGGTGTGATGAAGTAACTTGTGACATAAAAACCTCCCGTTTTTGAATTTTCAGAATAATCTGAATAGATAGCTACTATTCTACAAGAAACTTATGAAAAATGCAAGAGAATTTTTGAAAAATTTAGAAAATTTCAGAAAAATCATATGAAAGATATGATTTTCACAAAGAAATGGTATTGATGGGAGTAAAAAATCCGAGAAAAAAGCTTCTCGGATTCCCTTATTTCAGTTGCTCAGTGATTTCCTTAGAAAGCAGGAGTCCCAAACGGTAACCTTTATTGATGTAGTCAATCACATCATTGATATTTTCCGTTGTTTGGATCCGTTCGCGAATACTTGCTTTGAAAGCTTCGTCCCTCAGAAGCTGTTCCTGAAGAAGTTGTTGAAGTTTTTCTTTTTCGTATTTATTGATGAGAAAAAGAACGACAAGGCTGATAAGAACTAAGATATAAGCATACTGGCTCATAAAATCTCTCCTGGTTTGATAAAAAAGTTGATGGTATAAGAAAAGCGAAAGAAATTTTCGCTTTTCAACTAAGTGATTAGACTAGCGGAACAGGTATCCGACAGATAAAACAAGACGGTCTTGACCTTTAACTGAAAAGTCCGTATAGGATTTGGTGTTAGTTACTTAGATTGCTTTGCAATTAAGTGATTTAAAGATTGCGACATGAACCAAATCAAATCGATTTTATTTGGTTTGGTGAATTAGTAAAGCGTTTAGGCAATTCGCCATAGTTACGACGTATTGTAATAGAAATCGATGTTATTTCTATTACAATACTAGTGAAGCAGTTAGCTAGTCCGCATACTAAGCGGCTAGCGTCTAACAATTAGGAACTTTAGTTCCAATTGTTAGTACTGAATCACATCTTCTCTGGTGCTTCTACTCCAAGCAAACGAAGGGCTTCTTTGAGAACAACAGCTGTTGCGTAGCTGAGGGCTAGACGGCTGTCACGCTCTGGACTTTCATCCAAGATACGAGTGTGAGCATAGTATTTGTTGAAAGCTTGAGCCAAGCTGATTGCGTATTTAGCGATTAGCGACGGATCATAGTTAACAGATGCGCGTTTGATGACACGGGCAAAGTCTTGGAGAAGTTTGATAATTTCCCAGCTTTCAGCATCATTTAGACTGTAACTTGCTTGAGCATTTGGTTGGAAGTCTGCTTTTCTAAGTAGAGACTGAATACGAGCGTAAGCGTATTGGATGTATGGACCAGTTTCTCCTTCAAAGGAAACCATAGCTTCGAGGTCAAAGTCGTAACCATTTCTGCGGTCCGTTTTGAGGTCGTAGAATTTAACAGCTCCCACTCCGACAGCTTGAGCAACCTGTTCCTTGTTTTCGAGATCAGGATTTTTCGCTTCGATTTGTGCTTTGGCACGGCTGATAGCTTCTTGAAGAGTAGGTTCGAGCAGGATGATATTTCCTTTACGAGTAGAGAGCTTTTGACGATTCTTGGTTACCAAACCGAAGTCTACGTGAATCATATCATCGCTCCAGTCAAATCCCATTTTTTTCAAGACGGCTTTTAACTGTTTAAAGTGGTTAGACTGCTCTTGACCAACTGCGTAGACATTTTTAACAAAATTGTAAGTACGTGCACGGTAGATAGCTGTTGCAATGTCACGTGTGATGTAGAGGGTTGCACCGTCAGATTTCTTAATCATAGCGGGTGGAAGTTCAACATCATCGAGGTTGACAATGCTAGCGCCGCGTGATTCTTCTAGCAAACCTTTTTCTTCAAGGATTTGCACGGCCTCATCCATCTTATCGTTGTAGAAGGCTTCACCGTTCAAACTGTCAAATTCAACGTTCAACAGTTTGTAAATGCGGTTGAACTCAACCAAACTTTCATCACGGAACCATTGCCAAAGTTGAGTTGCTTCTGGATCGCCATCTTCCAATTTTTTAAACCAGAGACGTCCTTCATCATCAAGAGCTGGGTCATTTTCGATTTCAGCATTGATGCGAACGTACAATTTTAACAATTCGTCAATTGGATTAGCTTCTACGGCTTCCTTACTTCCCCATTTTTTATAAGCAACCATGAGAAGAC
Organism: bacterium; assembly: GCA_905221365.1. Lineage (GTDB taxonomy): Bacteria > Bacillota > Bacilli > Lactobacillales > Streptococcaceae > Streptococcus. Next base: position 9,581 of record CAJNCX010000005.1, on the reverse strand, counting down.
CAAACTGTTTACCCCAGTCTCCAAGGTGGTTGATTTTAATAGTGTTGTAGCCCATTTTCTTAAAGATATTAGAAAGAGCATCTCCGATAACAGTTGAACGTAAGTGACCTACTGAGAAAGGTTTTGCGATGTTTGGACTTGATAGGTCAATCGTGATATTTTGCTCTTGGCCTTCCGTTTGTTGAGCGTAGTCAGATCCTTTTTCGATGATCTCTTTGATAACTGCTCCAGAAATGGCAGATTTATCAAGGAAGAAGTTGACGTAAGGACCAGTTGCAACAACTTTTTCAAAGGCTTGGCTGTTGATTTTTTCAGCGATTTCAGCAGCAATCATTTGAGGGGCTTTGCGTTCGACTTTTGCAAGTGAGAAAGCAGGAAAAGCGATATCTCCCATGTCAGAGTTTTTTGGTTGTTCTAGTAAATTTAAAATAGCCTCTTGATCTAGGCTATCGATGACGCTAGCCAATTCACTAGCAATCAGTTTTTTTGTGCTCATAAGTAGGCTCCTTTTGGACTTTTATTCTATTTTATCATAAATTTAGTGAAAGAAGAAAGATTTTTTTGAATTATTCAGTTTTTTTGGTATAATTATATCTAAAAATAAACCCGAAATCGGTTATAAATATTCATGTAAGAGGTTGATATGAGAAAAAAAGAACGACACCAGTTGATTAAAAAGATGATCACTGAGGAAAAACTAGCTACACAAAAGGATATCCAAGATCGCCTAGAAGTTCGGAATGTCTTTGTGACGCAAACGACCTTGTCGCGTGACCTGCGCGAGATCGGCTTGATCAAGGTTAAGAAAAATGGTATGGTGTATTATGTGCTAGCGAATGAAACAGAAAAGATTGATTTGGTAGAGTTTTTGTCGCATCATCTAGAAGGGGTTGCGAGGGCAGAGTTTACTTTGGTACTTCATACCAAGCTGGGAGAAGCGGCTGTCTTAGCAAATATTGTTGATGAAAATAAGGACGAGGCGATTTTAGGGACGGTTGCTGGTGCCAATACCTTACTGGTTATTTGTCGAGACCAGCATGTTGCCAAGCTCATGGAAGAGCGTCTGCTAGATTTGATGAAGGATGAATAGGGTTTTGGGACTTGTTCCCAAGCCTTATTTTTGACAAGGAGAGAGCCAATATGACGACAGAAAAACTATCACCTGGTATGCAGCAGTATGTGGATATTAAAAAGCAATATCCAGATGCTTTTTTGCTCTTTCGGATGGGTGATTTTTATGAGCTGTTTTATGAAGATGCGGTCAATGCGGCGCAGATTTTAGAGATTTCACTGACCAGTCGTAATAAAAATGCAGAAAATCCGATACCCATGGCTGGTGTTCCCTATCATTCTGCCCAGCAGTATATTGATGTTTTGATTGAGCAGGGCTATAAGGTGGCTATTGCCGAGCAGATGGAGGATCCCAAACAAGCGGTTGGGGTTGTCAAGCGAGAGGTGGTTCAGGTCATCACACCTGGAACGGTCGTTGATAGCAGTAAGCCGGATAGTCAGAATAATTTCTTGGTTGCCATAGATCGTGATGGCAATCAGTTTGGTCTGGCATATATGGATCTGGTGACCGGTGACTTTTATGTGACAGGTTTATTGGATTTCACGCTGGTTTGTGGGGAAATCCGTAACCTCAAGGCTCGTGAAGTGGTGCTGGGTTATGATTTGTCTGAGGAAGAAGAACAAATCCTCAGTCGTCAGATGAATCTGGTGCTTTCTTATGAGAAGGATGGCTTTGAGGATATTCATTTACTGGATCCACGACTGGCATCTGTGGAGCAAGCAGCAGCTAGTAAGCTGCTCCAGTATGTTCACCGGACCCAGATGCGGGAATTGAACCATCTCAAACCAGTTATCCGCTATGAAATCAAAGATTTCTTACAGATGGATTATGCGACCAAGGCTAGTCTGGATTTGGTTGAGAATGCCCGTTCAGGCAAGAAGCAAGGCAGTCTTTTCTGGCTTTTGGATGAAACTAAAACGGCTATGGGAATGCGTCTCTTGCGTTCTTGGATCCATCGTCCCTTGATTGATAAGGAGCGGATCGTCCAACGTCAAGAGGTGGTGCAGGTTTTTCTTGACCACTTCTTTGAGCGTAGTGATTTGACAGACAGTCTCAAAGGTGTTTATGATATCGAACGCTTGGCTAGTCGGGTTTCCTTTGGCAAGACTAATCCCAAGGATCTCTTGCAGTTGGCGACCACCTTATCCAGTGTGCCACGGATTCGAGCGATTTTAGAGGGGATGGAGCAACCTGCTCTAACCTATCTCATCGAACAGTTGGATGCTATTCCTGAGTTGGAGAGCTTGATTAGTGCTGCCATTACCCCTGAAGCTCCTCATGTGATTACAGATGGGGGTATTATCCGGACGGGATTTGATGAGACTTTGGATAAATACCGCCGAGTGCTCAGAGAGGGGACTAGCTGGATTGCTGAGATTGAGGCTAAGGAGCGAGAAAACTCTGGTATCAGTACGCTCAAGATTGACTACAATAAAAAGGATGGCTACTATTTCCATGTGACCAATTCGCAACTGGGGAATGTGCCAGCCCACTTTTTCCGCAAGGCGACGCTGAAAAACTCGGAACGTTTTGGGACTGAGGAGTTGGCTCGTATCGAGGGAGATATGCTGGAGGCGCGTGAGAAGTCAGCCAACCTAGAGTATGAAATCTTTATGCGTATCCGTGAGGAAGTCAGCAAGTACATCCAGCGTTTGCAGGCTCTAGCCCAAGGAATTGCGACAGTTGATGTCTTGCAAAGTCTCGCAGTTGTGGCTGAGACCCAGCATTTGATTCGACCAGAGTTTGGGGATGATTCACAAATCGATATCCAGAAAGGGCGCCATGCTGTCGTTGAAAAGGTCATGGGGGCTCAGACTTACATTCCAAATAGTATCCAGATGGCAGAAGATACCAGCATTCAATTGATTACAGGACCCAACATGAGCGGGAAGTCTACCTACATGCGCCAGCTAGCCATGACTGCGGTTATGGCCCAGCTGGGTTCTTATGTTCCAGCTGAGAGCGCCCATTTGCCTATCTTCGATGCTATCTTTACCCGTATCGGAGCAGCAGATGACTTGGTTTCAGGTCAATCAACCTTCATGGTAGAGATGATGGAGGCCAACAATGCCATTTCGCATGCGACCAAGAATTCCTTGATTCTCTTTGATGAATTGGGACGCGGAACTGCAACATATGACGGGATGGCTCTTGCTCAGTCCATCATCGAATACATCCACGAGCATATCGGAGCCAAAACCCTCTTTGCGACCCACTACCATGAGTTGACCAGTCTGGAGTCCAGCTTGAAAAATTTGGTCAATGTCCATGTGGCGACCTTGGAGCAGGATGGGCAGGTTACCTTCCTTCATAAGATCGAACCAGGACCAGCTGACAAATCCTACGGTATCCATGTTGCTAAGATTGCTGGCTTACCAGCAGAACTTTTAGCAAGAGCGGATAAGATATTGACTCAACTGGAGAGTCAGGGGCAAGAAAGTCCAGCTCCGATGAGGCAAACTAGCGCCATCACTGAACAGATTTCTCTCTTTGATACGCCTGAAGAACATCCTATCCTAGCCGAATTAGCTGAACTGGATGTTTACAATATGACACCCATGCAGGCTATGAATGTCTTAGTCGAATTCAAACAGAAATTATAAAAAGAACCCCACTCATGCATTTGTGAGTGGGATTTCTTTATTACTTTTTATGGACCAAAAGTTGATTGATGTAGTCCACTTTTTTAGCTTCTCTTTTATAGAGAATAGCCCAGATGATGAGGTAGACAATCGCAAACTCCAGAATAAGTTGGAGATAGAAGGTCCAGTGGAAGGGAAACCAACCAGCCAGAGTTGCTAGTGGGACAAAGCCAGCCAGCATGAGGAAGAAATGGGAAAGTGTGGCACGGAGCAAGCTCCAGTCACGGCTGAATAATCGCTTACCAAAGCTAAAGAGAATGCCGATAGCTGACCAGATAAGTGTGCAGTAGAGCAAAACCAGGGCGCCGTGAACCTGATGTTGAGCCATCACTTGGCCGATGAGAGAGTCGGAACTTAATGGGGCGTAGGTATTTGGAGCATAAATGAGTGAAAAGATGATAGAGAGGATGAGGCCGATGAGGACACCAGCAGCTGCGTCGTGAAAGATTTGTTTTTTCATAGTTCTAATTTCTCCTTGATGGTTTTTAGGTAACGGCGAGATGAGTAGGTAAAGCTTTGGTTTTTGAGAAAGATTTCTACCAGACCGTTAGGGGTGAGCTTGAGGTGAGAGATGGAATCGATATTGATGATTTCTGATTGGGAAATTTGGATAAAAGTTGTCGGCAGAATTTCAAGAACCTGATAGAGTCGCAAATCAATGCTGTAGGTCTGAGATGCAGTTTCTGCTAGAACCTTTCGATTCTCGATATAGAAGCGCTGAATCTTGCCAATTTCAACTAGATAGACCTGATCATCAATCTTACCTTTGATTGTTTCTTTTTGGTCAAGATTTTCAGCGAACTCGATGACTTTCTGGACTTTTTCGGTCGGCTGAGGAGTTTGGACAATCAGCTTTTCTTCCTTGTACGTCTCCTTAATCTGTAGTTCTACTTTCATAAATTTCCCTCCTTTTCAGTTATACAAGGTTGTGATCACTTCCTGTACACCTTTATTAAACACTATTTTACGACCCATGGCAAGAGCTTTTGTCTATGTGGACAGATTTGGAGTCTATGTGGTATTTGCTTTTTCTGGTAACATCTGAAATATGGTATAATAGCACTAATCAATTTCTAGGAAAATAGATACAGAAAGGGGCTGAAAGATGTCTCATATTATTGAATTGCCAGAGGTACTGGCAAACCAGATTGCGGCAGGAGAAGTGATTGAACGTCCTGCCAGTGTAGTCAAAGAGTTGGTAGAAAATGCCATTGACGCGGGTTCTAGCCAGATTATCATTGAGATCGAGGAAGCTGGACTCAAGAAAATTCAAATCACTGATAATGGTCATGGAATTGCCCACGATGAGGTGGAGTTGGCCCTGCGTCGCCATGCGACCAGTAAGATAAAAAATCAGGCAGACCTCTTTCGGATTCGGACGCTTGGTTTTCGTGGTGAAGCCCTGCCTTCTATCGCTTCTGTCAGTGTCTTGACTTTGTTGACGGCGGTGGATGGTGCGAGTCATGGGACCAAGCTCGTTGCGCGTGGGGGAGAAGTTGAGGAAGTCATCCCAGCGACTAGCCCTGTAGGAACCAAGGTTTGTGTGGAGGACCTCTTTTTCAACACACCTGCCCGCCTCAAGTATATGAAGAGCCAGCAAGCTGAGCTGTCTCATATCATTGATATTGTCAATCGTCTGGGATTGGCTCATCCTGAGATTTCTTTTAGTTTAATCAGTGATGGCAAGGAAATGACGCGGACAGCAGGGACTGGTCAACTGCGTCAAGCCATCGCAGGGATTTACGGTTTGGCGAGTGCTAAGAAGATGATTGCCATTGAGAACTCTGACCTAGATTTCGAAATTTCAGGATTTGTGTCATTGCCTGAGTTGACTCGGGCCAACCGCAACTATATCAGTCTCTTCATCAATGGCCGTTATATCAAGAACTTCCTGCTCAATCGTGCCATTTTAGATGGTTATGGAAGCAAACTTATGGTGGGGCGTTTTCCACTGGCAGTCCTTCACATCCATATCGACCCTTATCTGGCTGATGTCAATGTTCATCCAACCAAGCAAGAGGTGCGGATTTCTAAGGAAAGAGAGCTGATGGCGCTGGTTTCAGAAGCTATTTCAAATAGTCTCAAGAAACAAGCCCTGATTCCTGATGCTTTAGAAAATCTTGCCAAGTCGACCGTTCGCAATCGTCAAAAGGTAGAGCAGACCATTCTCCCACTCAAAGAAAATACGCTCTATTATGAAAAAACGGAGGCAACTAGACCCAGTCAAGCTGAGGTGGCTGATCATCAGGTTGAATTAACTGAGGAAGGGAAAGATTTGACCTTATTTGCCAAGGAAACCTTGGACCAGCTAACCCAGCCAGCAAAACTGCATTTTGCAGAGAGAAAGCCTGTTAACTACGACCAACTAGACCATCCAGAGTTAGACCTGGCTAGTCTCGATAAGGCCTATGATAAGCTGGAGCGAGAAGAAGCATCTAGCTTCCCAGAGTTGGAATTTTTCGGGCAGATGCACGGGACTTATCTCTTTGCCCAAGGGCGAGATGGCCTCTACATCATAGACCAGCACGCGGCTCAGGAACGGGTTAAGTACGAGGAATATCGTGAAAGCATCGGCAATGTTGACCAGAGCCAACAGCAACTCTTAGTGCCCTACATCTTTGAATTTCCTGCAGATGATGCCCTGCGTCTCAAGGAAAGAATGACACTTTTGGAGGAAGTAGGCGTCTTTCTAGCAGAGTATGGAGAAAATCAATTTATCCTACGTGAGCATCCAATTTGGATGGCAGAGGAAGAAATCGAGTCTGGTATCTATGAAATGTGTGACATGCTGCTCTTGACCAAGGAAGTTTCGATCAAGAAATACCGAGCAGAGCTGGCTATCATGATGTCCTGCAAGCGGTCTATCAAGGCCAACCATCGTATCGATGACCACTCAGCCAGACAGCTTCTTTATCAGCTTTCTCAATGTGATAATCCCTATAACTGTCCCCACGGACGTCCCGTTTTGGTGCATTTTACCAAGTCAGATATGGAAAAGATGTTCCGACGTATTCAGGAAAATCATACCAGTCTCCGTGAGTTGGGGAAATATTAAGAATACAAAAAGCCTTTGTTCCTTTTGAACAAGGCTTTTTAGCTTTTCTAAGGAGGTGCTTTGAATGGACATGGGCAAGTTGACACGAGGTTTACACTTGCTTGACAAGACCAGTCTTATAAAATGTGTTGTGAAAACTGAACTAGGTGATTCAAGATTTTGTAGTGTCGTCTTTGTCTGAAGGATTCTCAAAACCAATCACCTTACCAAGATAACGTTGTTTGGTTTTGAGAGCCTTGTTGATAGCAATCGCTGAAGCAATCAAGAGAACGAAGGTCAGCCAAATCCAGGCGGTGAATTCGGCTGGGAAACTAGAACCAGCTAAAAAGAGATAGATAGCCAGAGCCAAGACGAAAATATAAATCACTTGCCAGAGACCAAAGGATTTAACCTCTTTATAGTATTTGTCCTTGTTTTCTTCCAAGATCACTGCTGTGGAAGCTTTTTCAGAGTTTTCATCCAGTAGTAGATAGTCAGTTGTCACTTGAAAAATCCTGCTTAATTCAATGATTTTTTCGATCTCAGGAAGAACTTGACCAGACTCCCATTTTGAGATGCTTTGCCGAGAAACATTGATTTGTTCTGCTAACTTTTCCTGGGACCACCCTTTTTCCTTTCTGAGCTCAAATAGTTTTTCTGCGAGTTTCATGATTCTATCCTCCTTTTTCTACCTCTATCCTAACAATTTTTACTTATAATGAGAATACAATCTCCTGTACTTTTTGTCAACCAGAGGTTGCACCTTTTGTTGCAGTCTGTCTTGGGGAAATATGGTATACTAGATAGGCAAAATAATGGAGAAAAATTATGTACGAATATTTAAAAGGAATCATTACTAAAATCACTGCTAAATACATTGTTCTAGAGGTAAATGGTATCGGTTATATCTTGCATGTAGCTAATCCCTATGCTTACTCAGGTCAGGTCAATCAAGAAACTCAAATTTATGTGCACCAAGTTGTCCGTGAGGACGCACATCTGCTTTATGGTTTTCGATCAGAAGATGAGAAAAAGCTCTTTCTCAGCTTGATTTCGGTTTCTGGGATTGGTCCTGTATCAGCTCTTGCTATTATCGCTGCCGATGACAATGCTGGCTTGGTTCAGGCGATTGAAACTAAGAACATCACCTACTTGACCAAGTTCCCTAAAATTGGTAAGAAAACAGCCCAGCAGATGGTGCTAGACTTGGAAGGCAAGGTAGTCGTGACTAGTGATGACCTTCCTGCCAAGGTCGCAGAGCAAACCAGCGCTGAAAACCAAGAACTGGAAGAAGCTATGGAAGCCATGTTGGCACTGGGCTACAAGGCAACAGAGCTCAAGAAAATCAAGAAATTCTTTGAAGGAACGACAGATACAGCCGAGAACTATATCAAGTCAGCTCTTAAGATGTTGGTCAAATAGGAGAATAATATGCCAAAACGTTGTTCGTGGGTCAAGATGACCAATCCGCTCTACATCGCCTACCACGATCAGGAGTGGGGCAAACCCCTTCATGACGACCGCGCTCTTTTTGAACTGCTCTGTATGGAGACTTATCAGGCTGGTCTGTCTTGGGAAACGGTACTAAACAAACGCCAAGCTTTCCGAGAAGTATTTCACAACTACCAAGCCCAACGTGTCGCAGAAATGACAGATGGGGAGTTGGAAGCTTTGTTAGATAATCCAGCCATCATCCGAAATAGAGCCAAGATTTTTGCTACGCGTGCCAACGCTCAAGCATTTTTACAAGTCCAGAAAACCTATGGCTCTTTTGACGCCTATCTCTGGTCTTTTGTTGATGGACAAACCATCATCAATGATGTTCCTGACTATCACCTAGCACCTGCTAAAACAGCCTTGTCTGAAAAGCTAGCTAAAGATCTCAAAAAACAAGGTTTCAAGTTCACAGGCCCAGTTGCAGTTTTGGCTTTTTTACAGGCGGCAGGTCTAGTTGACGACCACGAGAATGATTGTGAGTGGAAGGGGAGATAAATGATGTCTAATAAACATAAGGGAATCCTTATTTTTGCGATTCTTTATACTGTTCTCTTTGTTTTTGCTGGCGTTAAATTGCTGGCTTCTTCGATGCCATCTGCCATTGCGAATTATCTAAAATATCTAGTCTATGTAGTATTAGCTCTATATGGCTCTTTCTTGTTCAAGGATAGCTTGATTCAACAATGGAATGAGATTAGAAAGACTAAAAGAAAATTATTCTTTGGCGTTTTAAAAGGCTGGCTCTTTCTCATTCTGATGACGTTTGTCTTTGAATTTGTATCAGAGATGTTGAGGCAGTTTTTTGGGCTAGTCGGACAAGGTCTAAACCAGTCGAATATTCAAAGCACCTTTCAATAACAACCGCTACTGATAGCAGTTTTCGCCTGCATCATTGGACCTTTGATGGAAGAACTCTTTTTCCGTCAGCTTTTATTGCATCACTTGCAAAAACGGTTGCCAGGTTTACTAAGCATTATTCTGGTAGGACTTGTCTTTGCCTTGGCACATATGCATAACTTGTCTTTATCAGAGTGGATCAGTGCAGTTAGTTATTTGGGTGGTGGGTTAGTTTTTTCAATTATTTATGTAAAAGAAAATATTTACTATCCCTTGCTAGTTCACATACTAGGAAACAGTCTCTCTTTTATGATTTTAGTCATCAGTAATATGTGACGTTTTAGTAGTTATACAAGAGAAAAAGCTGAGAAACTCATCTCAGCTTTTTTTGTTATGTGACTATTAGTCCGTCTCGCTCCGTTAGGTGCGAGACAAATAAACCACCCGCTATGCGGGTGCGCATCGAAGGTTATACCAAAAAAACTCCAAACGCGATACA